>JBDGVS010000080.1:0-8667 GCA_039585535.1 Gemmatimonadota bacterium
TGAGCCTTCGCTCTTGAAGCCGAACTCGAGGATGACGGAGGCGTCCGTGACGCGGAGGACCGTCGCCTTGACGATCTCGCCCTCGCGGAAGGCCTGGAAGGAGCCGCTGTGCTCCTCCAGCAGCGCCTCGAAGTCTTCCTTCGACGTAGAGAGGATTTCCTCTCCATACGGGTCGAAGAAGAGTTCCGGCGAAATGCCCTCGGGGATGTCCATGAGCGCAGTGGCGGCAGCCATGCGCTCCGCGGCTTCCTCTGCGGCGGCTTCCTCTGCGGAAATCGTGGTGACTTCCCCGGTAAGCGCGTCGACGATCACTTCCTCGCCCTCGGCGAGTTCGTCTTCGGAGGTTACGTCGGTACCGGCGTCCGTGATCTCGGACTCGGCGGTGGGGTTCTCGTTCTCGGTCATGACTCTCGGGGGCTCACGCGCGGAAACGCGGAGCGCTCTCTGTGCCGAGGCTCGCTCGCATCAAAGCGGCGGAGCGTCGGGTTCGGGTGAAAAAACGACCACCTCATGCGGTCGCTGTCCAGCAGGGAAAACTAGGCACGCCCCAAATGGGCGTCAACGAGTGACAGACTCGTCAGCCCGCGTTCACTCCCCGGGGTCCCGCGGCACCGGAACGGGTCACGAACGAAGCTCTTCGACCCTCGCGACAATCGCGTCGACCTGCTCCTGGAAGCCCAGGCGGGTGGTGTCGATCAGGTGGGCGTCCTCGGGCTTCCGCAACGGAGCGTGCTCCCGTTCCGAGTCCTGTCGGTCCCGGCCAGCCATCGAGGACGACTGACGCACGACATCCTCCTCGGTGGGCTCCTCGACGCCCTCGTCGCGCAGTCGACGACGAGCGCGCTCCATCAGGTCCGCGACCAGGTACACTTTCACGTCTGCGTGCGGAAAGACCACAGTCCCCATGTCACGTCCATCGGCCACGAGTCGACCGTGCTCGCCAGCCGAGCGCTGCAGCGTCAGCAGGGTGGCCCGCGAAGGCCTGAGGCTCGCCAGGTGCGCCACTCGTGAGGTGACGTCTGCTGCCCGCAGTTCGTCGAGCACCAAGCGTCCCTTCACATGCACGTCAAAACCTCTGTCCGACGGCACCACCCGGACATCGAGCGCCCGCATTTGCTCTTCGGTCAGTTGATTCCACTCATGTTCGGGGATTCCCTCTTCGAGCAACGCCAAGGTCAACGCGCGGTAGAGGGCGCCGGAATCCAGGTGCCGGAATCCGAGCCGAGCGGCCACGGCTTTCGCCGTGGTCGACTTTCCGGAGCCTGCAGGTCCGTCGAGGGTGACGATCGGTCCGTTCATGCTACTGCCTGTATACGGGAAAGAAGATCGGCGAATCCGGGAAAGCTCACGTCGGCAACGCTCGGGTCGTCGATGAGCACGTCACTGTCCACCAGCGCACCGAGCACGCCGAAACACATCGCAATCCGATGGTCATGGAACGTCCGGACCGAGCCTCGAAGCGGCGTATCCGATCCCGTGACCTCCAGACCATCCGGCTGCTCGCGCACTTCGACGCCGAGCGAGCGCAGGTTGGTCACCATCGCATGAATTCGGTCGGACTCCTTGGCCCTGAGCTCTTCGGCACCCGTAATGCGCGTGGTGCCCTCGGCACGCGCGCCGAGGGCGGCGATCAGAGGGAGCTCGTCGATCAGGTTGGGCACCTCGTCGACTCCAATCACGACCGCCCTCAATCCCGCCGGCGCGACGTGCACGTCACCCGCGGGTTCGGGAGCGTCCTCGGGAGTGGTCCTCTCGACCGAAACGTCCGCGCCCATCCGGCGAAGCACATCGAGGAAGGCCGTCCGCGTCGGATTGAGACCGACTCCCTCGATTGTCACACTGTCCCCCGCCCCACCCAGCGCCGCGAGCGCGAGTACGAAAGCGGCCGACGACACATCGCCCGGAATGTCGAAATCCAGGGCCTCGATCCGAGCGGGAGGATCCCGCAGTTCGACGCGCCACCCGTCCGACGTCGCATGAGACACCACGGACGCACCGACCCCGCGCAGAAGTCGCTCGGTGTGATCCCGCGACGCTCGCGGCTCTGTAACGAGCGCGAAGGCGCCTCCCGTCAGCCCCGCCAGCAGGATGGCACTCTTCACCTGGGCACTCGCGACCGGGCTCGGCCAGTCGAGGGGTTCGAGTGGGTACTTCCCGAAGACCGTCATCGGCAAGCGACCCACGGCTGCTGTGTGCTCGAAGCGTGCACCCATCAGGGCGAGAGGCGTGGTCACCCGAGCCATCGGACGGGAGCGCAGTGAGGCGTCTCCATCCAGGGTGGCCGTGCATCCGCTGCCGGCGAGCACCCCTGTGAGCAATCGAGTCCCCGTTCCGCTATTCCCGAGGTCGAGCGGCCCCGAGGGCGCCCGAAGACCTCGGAGCCCGACGCCACGGATCCGAAGCTCGCTGCCGTCGGTCGGGAGTTCGGGGATGTCGGCGCCGAGAGCGCGGAGCGCCCCCGCGGTCGACTCCGCGTCCCCGCCGTGGAGTAGCCCCGACAGCCGGCTCTCGCCTTCCGCCAGCGTCGCCAGGATCAGTGCCCGTTGGCTCAGAGACTTGTCGCCAGGAACGCGCAACCTCATGCGGACCCACGCCAGCTTCGAGTCCGTCTCATGAGTCGGTTCACGGCTTCGACGTCGCCGGCCTCCAGTTGATCCGCGACCGCTTCCGAGGTCGATGCCAGAGCTCGCAGGCCAGCGATCAGCTCCGGGGAGGCATGCTCGAGCAGGTCGGACCACATCTCGGGGTTACTGGCCGCGAGACGCGTCATGTCTCGTCCACCCGGCCCGAGTTCAGTGCGGGCCACCCCGGCCCCCTCGATCGCATCGGCGAGCGCGTTGGACGCCAGTTGGGGAAGGTGACTCGCGATCGCCGTGAGCCCATCGTGGGCGCCGGCCTCGATCCGGCGAGCCCGCGCTCCGACTGTCGACCAGAGGCGCTCAACGCTCGCGATCCTCGGCTCCGTCGCCCCCCCCGGGACGACCCATACCGTGGCGGCCTCGTACAGGTCCGGGCGTGAGGCCCAGAAGCCGGAGGTCTCCGAGCCGGCCATCGGGTGGGCGCCGACGAAACGCTCTGCCAGCCCCACATCCGCAGCGGCGCGCCCGATCGGTTCCTTCAAACTCGTGACGTCGGTCAGCGTCGCATGCGATGGCAGCGCATCGGCCAGACCACCCATGAGTTCGATCGCGGCACGCAAGGGCATCGCGAGCACCACGATGTCGACGTCCGCCACGGCTTCGCGCCATGACGCCGCGGCCAGATTCACCGCCCCCGTCGTGAGAGCGCCATCGCGCTCCGTCGACTCGGGGGACCATCCGATCACACGGTCCGCGATCCCGAGGCTCGAGACCGCACGCGCCAGCGACCCTCCCATGACGCCCAGACCGAGCACGGCCATTCGGCCCACCGGTCTCTCAGGTGACATCAGGCCCGATGATGAAGAGGAGCGGAACGTCGGCGAGGACGGGGTCGTCTCCGACTGCACTCAGGAAGCGTGCCTCACGCTCGCGATGGACGCCGAGATCCGCGAACGGGACCTCCAGCCGGAGCAGTCCGCGAAACGGACCCTCTCCCCGCACACCGGACAGCCCGATGGCCGACACCGAGCCGAAGATGTGCTCGGCCAGTTCATGCGCCCGCCACTGTGCGGCCCGAACCTGCCAGCGCGCGCGCTGTTCGGCCGGCGACAGCGGGCGTTGACGGAGTTGCGGATGGTCGGGGTCCGGCTCGGGGCCGAAAGCATTCGAAGGCGCGAAGGCGTTCATTCCGTGTCGCCTCCGCCGCGGTACGGGACCTCGACCACAAGGCCATCCCGAGCCACCCTCGCTTCGGGGAACGCCTCGCGAGCCTCGACTTCCAACGGACGTGGATCATCGGCGTATCGCGCCGAGATATGGGTCAGATAGAGTGCCCCCACGCCCGCGTCGGCTGCGAGTTGGCCCGCCTCGAGCGCTGTGCTGTGTCCGGTGTGACCAGCCCGGACCGCTTCCTCGTGAGCGAAGGTGGCCTCATGAACGAGGACGTCTGAGCCGCGAGCGATCTCCTCCGTTTCTTTGCAGGGGCGCGTGTCGCCCGCATAGACGACGGTGCGGCCTGGTCGAGGCTCGCCCACCAGATCGGCGGCCCGTACCACCTGGCCATCGACTTCCACGTCTTCACCGCGATGGAGGCGCCCAAAGAGCGGCCCATCCGGCACACCGATCTCGCGAGCCCGATCCACGTCGAAACGGCCGAGGCGGTCTTCCTCGATCAGCGCCCAACCCACGGCCGCCGTTCCATGCCGCACCTCGAACGCCTCGATTCGGTACTCACCGTCACGGAAGCCGCTCCCAGGCGCGCACTCGATGATCTCCACGGGAAAGGCCAGTCGATCTTCACCGAGTTTGACGACGGCATCGAGCACCCGGCGCGAGCCTCTCGGTCCGTAGATGGTTAGCGCATCGGTACGCCCTTGAAGCGCCATCGTCCGCAGGAGTCCTGTGATCCCGAGGATGTGGTCGGCGTGCGTGTGGGTCACGAAAATCGCGCGGACGCCGAATCCACTCTGGAAGCGCATCATCTGCCGCTGAGTCCCTTCCCCACAGTCGAAAAGGAAGAGATCTCCCTCGCGCTGGACGGCGATACTGCTGACGTTGCGGCCGACCGTCGGGCGAGCCGCGGCCGTGCCGAGAAAAGTGAGGCGGATCATGGGTTGGGCAAGGTAGCCCGGGCTTACCAGATGCGGAATTGGAGCTGAAGAAGACGGCCCGGCTGTGGAAGCCCACACTGATCGAACACCGAGGCGTCCGTGACGTTACGAAGCGCCGCCGACACATCCACCCTCGACAGCGCCCCCCCGCTCCGCACGCCGAACAGGCGCCGCAGCGTAAGATCGAACGTAGTCGCCGACGCGAGCGGCTGGAGGCCGCCCACCTCGGGATTCTCGCACAGCTGCTCACCCGTGAAACGGACGTCCGCACCCATCTGCACGTCAGCGGGCACCGGCAACAAGACGCCGAGCTTACCAGCGACGGCCGGCTCATACTCAAGCTCGCGCTCAGTCCCGTCAGCTTCGAGGCCCTTCACGTCCTGGATGGTCAGGTCACCCGAAATCGTCGCGAGCCCGAGCGTCCCGACGATTAGAAGCTCCCCGCCCGTGCTGCGGACCTGATCCTGATTGACCCGCTGAAAGCGCCGATCGCCATTGGTGTCGGTCACGGAGCGACGCACGATCCCATTGGAAAGGCGGTGGTGAAAGCCGACCAGCTGAACCTCCCCAGGGCCCTTCGTCATGGTGAAGCCAGCTTCCGTACCGAAGAGCGTCTCCGGCTGGAGTCCCGGATTGGGCTCGAAGCGACCGAGCGCCCCGGAATACAGTTCGCGGAGCGAGGGGAAACGAGAGCGCCGACTCACATTTCCGTGCACGAGGATCCCGTCGGTGACGAGTGAGGTGACACCCGCACGCACGCCGTAGTCGGAGATGGACTCGAGGGCCGGCTTGTCACCGCTTTCCGGTGTATCCGAGCCGTCGAACGCACCACCCAGCGTCACGCTCGTGAGCTCGCGGGCCCCGAAACGCATCTCGGTCTCCACGCCTACGCTCCAGAGCCTCTGCCCATAACGGTTCGCTTCCCCGGGAGTCAGCACCTCATCGTGTGCGACATCGGCGAATGTCCCCGCCATCCGGACGTCGGCTCGCTCGCCCAGCGTATGCTCGCCGAGAAGCCGAAACGTCGTGACGAAGTCTTCCCCGAACTCGGTCTCTTCGATCGTCTGGTACTCTTCCGTGGCGTACTGCTCGATGAGCGTCGTGCCCCAGTCCACCCCGACAGACGCCTCTACATCTCCGCGCCCAAAGCGGGTTTCGCGCGTGCCGGTCCCACCAGACATCGCGGCGATGACCCTCTGCTGCTCGGGGTAGCGCCACAGTCGCGGATCCGACTGGTGTGCTTCCGGAGGGACACCGCGCGCGGCGTCGTACCCAGAGGCCGAAAACGACCCCCACACGCCCTCGTCGGCCCGGTAGCGGGCCGTGAAAAAGCCATCCACCCGGCGGACATCGCTGTTGAGGCGCAGGTCGCCGTCCGCGACGTACTCGGGGAAGAGCTCCGGGTTCGTCAGCGTGGCGTCTGCCACCGGCACGCCCCGGCGGTCCGTGAATCCCGCTCCGCCGCGAAAGACCCACTGGTGATCGCTGTCGTCCACGAGGTGTCCACCGGTCACGGACACGTTCGTTCCACCCGTGCCGTCCAGGGCGAAGCCGACCGAGATCGGGTCTACCGATCCGACCCGGGTCTGCCCACGTGCCACATCCACCTCGACTACGCCACCGAGCGTGTTCGGTCCGTACAGAATGGACGAAAGACCACGCACCAGCGTGATCTCCTGGGCAGCCGTGAGCGGAATGATCGACATGTCGGTCCGGTGATCCCACCCCAGCGTCAGTGGCACCCCGTCCATAAGAATGGAGATCTGCCGGTCTTCTGATCCACGAAGGGCAGGCTGCGCCTCACCCCGGCTGTTGGTCCGGATCTGGATGAGCGGCATCGAGCGGAGCACCTGCTCCATCGTCGGGGCCGGAAGACTCGCCATCGAATCCAGTGAGATCACGACGCTGCTCGCCCCACCACCGGTAATCGCGGGCTTCGCCACGCTCACAGTGATACCGCCGAGCAAACGCACGGAATCGGCCGGAATCGAATCCGGACGAGCTTGACCGGCGACTGCGGCCGGGAAAGCGATCGCCACACTGCCCAGGAACGTCACCAAACGTCTGACGCCCAAAGACGGGCGAGATATGTGAAAAGCCACGGATCGTGGGGATTCTCTGTTGCAGGGACCCGCGTTCATTAGGACACGGCCCGCGGATAGTTCCGAACGCCGGCACCCGGCGTTCACCCTACAAGGTCACCCCATACCCGCGTTCCGTTGAGTGCGTCCAACGCGTTGGACAGTCACCCGTTCACGCCGTATCGTGCGGCTTCACTGTCGACCCCGGAGAGCCGCATGCAAAGCCGCCGATCCTTCCTCGGTACCGTCTCGCTCCCCGCCGCAGCTGCTGCGGCCGGGATCTCCCTTCGCCCCACCGAGCTGCGGGCCGCTGCGATCGATATCGCCGAAGAGCTTTCGCGGCATACGGGAAGTGCGGACGATGTGGTCGCCGACGAGACGTTCTGGCTGCAGGTGCAGCAGGCGTTCACGGTCGACCGGACGCTGATCAACCTCAATAACGGGGGAGTGAGTCCGGCGCCCGAACTCGTCCAGGCCGCGATGAAGCGGCACCAGGATTACTCGAACCTGGCCCCGACGTACACGATGTGGCAGATCCTCGAGCCACAGCGCGAAGGCACGCGTCAGCGGATGGCACGGCAGTGGGGCGTCTCACCGGAGGAAATCGCCTTCACCCGCAACGCCTCGGAGAGCCTCCAGATCCTGCAGTTCGGCTTCGATCTCCAGCCGGGCGACGAAGTCCTGACGACTACCCAGGACTACGGGCGGATGATCACGACCTTCAAGCAGCGGGAGCGTCGTGAAGGGATCGTCCTCAAGCAGATTCAGATCCCGACACCGGCCGAAGATCCGGCGGAGGTGGTGCGGCTCTTCGAAGAGGCGATCACGCCGAAGACCAAGATGATCCTGGCGTGTCACATGATTAATCTGACCGGCCAGATCCTGCCGGTAACCGAATTGACGGCCATGGCACGGCGCCACGGGATCCCGCTCGTAATCGACGGCGCGCATGCGATGGCGCACTTCGATTTCGACCTGGGCGAGCTCGACGTCGATACGTACACCACGAGCCTGCACAAATGGCTGTTTGCTCCCCACGGAACGGGCCTCCTGTACGTCCGACGCGAGATGATCCCCGATGTGTGGCCGCTCATGGCCGCGCCTGAGGCGAGGGATGACAACATCCGGAAGTTCGAGGAGATCGGAACCCACCCGGAGGCGCCCTATCTCTGCATCGGGGAAGCGCTGTCCTTCCATCAGGGTCTGGGACCGGCACGAAAGGCTGCCAGGCTCGTGTATCTGCGCGACTACTGGGCAGAGCCGCTGCTCCAGCACGACAACATCCGGCTCCATACGAGTCAGAAGCCCGGCTTCGCCTGCGGGATCGCGAACGTCGAGATCGTCGGTCAGGAGCCGAACGACGTCCGCGACTACCTGTGGGATCAACACCGGATCATCACGGTCAGTATCAATCACGCGGAATTCCGAGGCCTCCGGATCAGTCCGAGCGTCTACACGACGCTCCCGGAGCTGGATCGATTCATCGACATCATGAGCGACGTGGCCACAAACGGCCTGCCCGCCTGAACCACTCTCTCGCACGCAGGCACCCGATGACCGTCCCGCACCCCCCAACATTCGTTCGGGGGCGCGGCCGCGCGCCCCTCCCATCTCTCCTCCTCGTCGCAGCAACGTTCGCGAGCGGTGGGGTGGCCGAGTCGGCTTCTGCTCAGGCGCCGTTCTCGGTCGCCGACGTGATGTCGTACTCCTTCGCCTCCGGACTCGTCGCGGCCCCCAGCGGGGACCGCATTGCCTGGATCGAGAACGCCGGGGGCGCTCGAAACGTCTGGGTCGCGGAGGCTCCGGAGTGGGACGGCCAACCCCTGACTTCGTTTCGAGATGATGACGGTCAAGAGGTTTCAGCTCTAGCATTTACAGCCACAGAAGAGTCCGTCG
>JBDGVS010000081.1:0-8650 GCA_039585535.1 Gemmatimonadota bacterium
GTGTCGTGCCGGTACGACCGGCGTCTGTGATCTCGGCAGAGCCCCCAATCGTCGAAGTGTTTTCAGACTCGATCGTAGGAAGTGAGCGGTTGGTGGAGCTCGGCGTGCGTTCTGCAGTCGGGGCGGAGATGCTCGGATTTCAGCTCTCTGCAGGGACACGGCTCCGGGCCATCAACGGCTTCGAGCTGGAGAACGCTGATGCCATTCGACGAGCTGATCACTGGGGAGAACCGGATGGCTCGGTTCGACTCGCGCTGACGATGCCGTCGTCGGAGCCGATCGGGATGCACGTTGTCGAGCACCTGCTCCGGCCCGAGGAGCTGCTGGGTGAGGGAGCGTTCCAGCGACCGGCGGGATTGGCTCCGAATGTGAACCGACTGAGCGATCGGGTAATGCTGCGTTACTCGGTGGCGGCCTTCGTCGATCCCCGGCACGCCTTTCTCGGGCCGACGGGTCGACCGGACACAGGGGTGCCACCGGACACGCTCGTGATCCGTCCCGGCGTTGCAGACAGCACGGTGCCGATCGGAGACAGCGCCGTGATCGACACTACCGCGACGGACACGATCACCGTGGCCGATACCGTCTTCGAGGAGCTGGCTGACTCGGTACCGGTCGACACGCTCGCGGTCGCTGACACGATCGGGGCTCGACATTGAGTGCGCGGTGCGAGCGAGCCCGCGCTCGGAGATTTCGAGGTGATATCATCTGGACCCAACCTGTCTTAGTCGGGAGCCATCAGTGAATCTGCTTCGTGTTTTCCTGGTCGGCGGCTTCCTGTCCATCGCCGGGACCATGCTCTGGATTTCATTCCTCTTCGGCGTAGACACGTCGACGGGAACGCTGCTCATCAACCTCGGTACGGAGATCATCGGCATCGTGATCACGGTCGCGGTGGTCGAATGGTTCTTCGAGCGGAGACGCCTTCAGACCCGAGGGCGCCAGCTTGCATGGGACGCGCTGCATGCCGTAGAGCAGGCGGTCTGGGTGTGGCAGGGCGGGCCCCGTGAGATGGATACCGACGAGGTGCGTGGGGTGCTGAGTTCGGTCGGTGCGGAAGACCCGCTGCCGGACTTCACCGAAGGCCTGTTTCTGAACATTGGCACGCGGTCCCGTCGCCTGCTGAACAATGATCCCGATGCGGTGACTGCGGTCCCCGGTTTCATGAATGGCCTCGAGCATCTGGCACGCCTTAGCTCGATTCGGGATGGCCGGGAGACGATACGGCCCCAGAAGGTCGCCGACATCCTCGACGAGGGGACGTCAGCGCTGGCAAAGGCGCTTGGAAAGCCGACAGATCGTCATTTGGCGTCGCTCATCCGCTACCGGGATCCGTCCGTGGAGAGTCAGGAGCGGCGGCATTTCGGACATACGGCGCACACCAGATCTCCGCGTGGGGCGTCCACGGAGCAGGTGCTTTGATCCCGACGGTGCGATCCGCTCGAGAACTCTTCACCGCTGTGCTCGTTGCTGCGAGCCTCTCGAGTTGCGTTGGCCCAGACCGCGGCGAGGTCGAGTCTGTGGCCGCGGAAGTCGGCGCTTCCTCGGAGGGCTCGGCCATCACGGTAGAGTACATCGCGCACGCGTCATTCCTTCTTCGCGCAGAGGACGGAACGGAGCTTCTGATCGATCCGTATGCGAGCCGAGTGTGGCTGGGGTACGATTGGCCGGAGGGGGTTCAGCCGGACGCGATCCTCATCACTCACCCGCATTACGACCACGATGCTGGCCGCTTCCGGGGCATGCCCTTCCCGTGGGATGATACCATGCCCCTCGTGGACGCTCCCGGTGATTTCGCCTTTGGCGCTTTCTCCATTTCCGGGGTCGAGGGCAAGCACGCGGATCCCTACGGAATGGAGTTCGGGCAACTCAACACACTCATGCTCGTGGAGGCACACGGGGTGCGAATCGCCCACCTCGGAGACAACGGTCCACTCACCGATGAGATGATTGCAGGGTTGGGGCGAGTCGACGTCCTGATGATTCCCGGCGACGGCGTCGATCACATTCTGTCGAAGGAAGCAACGGCCGAGATTATCGACGCTCTGGATCCGAGGATCGTGATCCCGATGCACTATCGGCTACCCGGTCTCGAGGTGACCGACGACGGACCCAGCGACCTGGGCGAGATCGATCCGTGGCTCGAGGGCAGGGAGTCCGTTCGCCGGGTCGGCTCCCATGTGACTACGATCAGTGCGGCGACCCTGCCAGCCGATCGTAGCTATCTCGTATTCGAGCACGCTCCCTACGTCCAACCTCCGGTTTAACGATTCAATGCGCTCGCGCCTCTCATCTGGCACGCAGACAGAATTCCCCTTCCAGCAGGAAGAGTAGAATGCGCACCAGACGAAAGTGGACTCCCGTCGCCGCACTGGCGCTCGTAGCCGTGGTCGCGGCTTGCGACGACGGCACGGGGGTGGAAAGCCTCGACGACCAGATGGCTGTGGATGCCGCGGTTCTCGCCGCAGACGCCACGCTCGAGGAAGTGGCAATGTTCCGTGAGCCCATCGGTTTCGGAGGACTCTTCATTCCGGGGGTCGATGAACGTCCCGAACGCCACCGTCCGGGTCGGCCGGGTGGCCCGGGGAGCTTCGAAACCGAAATGTCGGGCACGCGAGCCGTCAGCTTCTACGACGCCGCAGGCGTCGAGCAGGAGGAGCACGACGTCCTGACGACCGAGTCGGTTCATATCCTCCACGACGTGGCAGGCTCGATCGTTCGTGATCGCTTCACGGCCGAAATCGAGCGTTCACGTGAGATGGTCGCGTCGGGGCTCGAGGGTGAGGAGACGCACCGTACCTGGAACGGCACGGGCAGCAGTACGATGGCGCGAAGCGGCGTCCGCGAGGACGGTGTAGAGCGGTCACACTCGGCTGAAGGCTCGTTCATCTTCATCGACGTGGTCGTGCCGATTCCGGGCTCCGAAAGCCGCTGGCCACTTTCCGGTGTGATCGAGCGGGATATGGTCATGACCCGTTCGGGGCCAGACGGAAGTGAGACCCGCGAATTCAAGATTGTGATCACCTTCGACGGAACCGAGATCGCCTCTGCGGTCGTAAATGGTGACGTGGTCGAGATCGACCTCTCTGCACGCGAAGGGCGTCACCCGCTTCGTCGTCGCCCTGGAGGCTGATCAGGGCTGAGCGGAGACATCGAATCGGGCGGGGGCGTCTCAGGGGTGCGCGGCTGCCCTCGCCCGACCGATGTACTCCCAGAGCCCTGGCGCCAGCGACATTCCGTGGCGCTCCATTACACGATCCGGACCTTCTGACCGATACATCTCGGTGAGTGAAGAGAGAACGCCCGGATCACCACCCGTGAACTCGGCGATGAGTGCGTCGTAGGACGCGCACAGGATGAGGACCTCCGGCGCTGTGGGTTCCAGCCCGTCCTCCATCGCCCTGGTGAACGCGGCCAGGAGGCGCTGCCACTCCCCCCGGGGAGTCCTGCATACGAGCCTTCCCAACGGTCTCTGCACGTTGGCGTAACTGCTTCATCTGCTCCGGCGAGTAGTACTTCTCATACGCCATCGTCATCCGGATCACTTCGGTGACTTCGTCCACGCCTGGCGCCTCGTCGGAGTCCAACTGTTCGATGAGGCAGTTCACTTTCCATGAGCTAATCTGAACCCTCACGCAGCGTGAGGTGCAAGCATGCGACTACGGCTGGAGGAATTCGAGGCGGCCGTGGTCGTGACTTTCGCATGCGGAGGGCCCATCCTGCGCGGTGTCCGGAGCACCGTCAGCGATTCCCCCGGAGGAGACAGGACGATGAGTCAGGAAGGCTTGGAGCTCGGCGCCTTCTCGGTGAGCCTCACGGTCAAAGACCTGGGTGCTTCCCGAGAGTTCTACGAGAAGCTCGGCTTCGCGAAGACCGGTGGGGATGGAGAGCACTACCTCATCATGCTCAACGGCACCACGGTCATCGGGCTCTTTCAGGGCATGTTCGACAAGAACATCCTGACGTTCAATCCGGGCCTGACTCAGACCGCTGAGACAGTCGCGGACTTCACCGACATCCGTGCCCTTCGTGATCGCCTCGTCCACTCCGGTATCGAAATGATTACCGATCTGGATCCGGAGGGAACGGGGCCAGCCTCGCTGACATTCAGCGACCCGGACGGAAACCCGGTGCTGATCGACCAGTTCTTCCCGGCGCCGAACACGGACGACGGCTGACCCGAAGATGCCGCTCTCGTGAAGGCTCGCGCTCCGGCGCTTCAACTCGCCGTCGTCCTTGGTGTCGTAGCGCTCGGACACCTCTCGTTGATGCCGAACGTCGCAGACCTAGACGGCTTCTATCACATCGGGCACGCCCAGCGGTACCTCGAAGGGTCGTTGTTCGACACGACGCTGCCCTGGGCGACGCGCTCGATCATCGGCGACATCGGTGGTGACCTCTGGTGGGGCTTCCACGTCCTCCTGTTGCCCTTTGCCGCCCTGGGTAGCGTTCCTCTGGGACTTCAGTCTGCGGGCATCGCGCTGACGGCGGTTCTCGGGCTATCGGTCATGCGAATCCTGATGCGGCACGGTGTCGAGCACGCGGGCTGGTGGGCCGCGCTGTTCCTCCTCGCGGTGCCGAACGTCTTCTTTCGTCACCTCATGGTGCGGCCGCATGTGATTTCACTTGCGGCTTCGCTCGCGCTGGTCTCGGTGCTGGTACGTGGACGCTGGTGGCAGGCGATGCTCCTGTCCGCTGTGATTGGATGGGTGCACCTGAGTCTCTTCTGGGTGGCGCCCCTTCTGACCGCCGTGTACGCGCTGGTGCGCATTCCCGTGACGGTGCTGGTCGGACGAGAGACGCCGGACACGGGTGTGCCGATCCGACAGGCGATTCCGGCTGCTTGTGTGGGCGTATTCCTGGGTTGGCTCCTGCGTCCCGACGCCATGGCCACAGCCACCCTGCTCAACGTTCAGCTCGTCCAGCTCTTTACCCAGAAGGCGGTCGAGCAGCCGCTCACCTTCGCGGCGGAGCTCTCCCCGATCGCTCCGATCGATCTCGTACGTTCGTCGTGGTCGTTTCTCGTTGCCTGGCTCGCCGGGATCGTGCTCGTGGTCCGCGCTGCGGTCCGCGGTGACTTCGGGCGACTCGGTCAGTCCCGAGGGACGCTCCTTGTGCTCTGCCTGCTCGTATCCACGGCCTTTCTCGGTCTCGCCCTGCTCTCGGCGCGGCGTGCTCTGGAGCAGTGGGTGGCGTTCGGTTTCATGGCGCTTCCGCTACTCGGGTTGTGCGGGGGAGCGTCGACATCGGAGGACGCTGACGGAGTGAAGGCCCACGATGGCCCCCTTTCCCGGATTCGTAGTGCAATGACTCCGGTGCGCGCGACGCTGGTCCTCTTTCTCTGCGGCCATCTAATCTGGTTCGGACAGAGGCACGCATTGAACAAGGACCTCGTCAGCTTCTCGGCCGTCACGCTCGAACCGGTGGCCGAGTACCTCCTCGAGAATGGCCAGCCGAACGATCTCGTCTTCCATGCCCGATGGGACAACTTTGGGCCTCTCTTTGCACATAACCGAGAGAGCCGGTATCTCGGCGGCATGGATCCGATCTTCCAGTACGCCCACGACGCTCGTTCGTACTGGGAGTTCTTCTATCTGTCGGCAGATGCGACGACTGACTGGACGTGTGACGCCTATCCGTGCGCCGACGGTATCGCCACGGACACGTATCAGGTGCTGACCGAGCACTTTGGTGCGCGTTGGGTTGTCGTCCAGCCCTATCGGAATCCACGCTTCACGCTGTACCTCCTAAACGACGAGCGCTACGAAGTGGCACTCGAGACCCAGACGGCCGCCCTGTTCCGGATCCTGCAGTGATCAAGGCATCACTCTTTGCGACATGTCTCGGCGACAACTTCTTCGCGGAGGCGTGCGCCGATACGGTGCGGCTGCTGCGGCACTTCGGAGTAGAGGTCGACTTCCCCGAAGGTCAGACGTGCTGTGGTCAGCCCGCGTTCAACGCGGGACATCGTGGAGACGCCGAGCGAATGGCTCGACATACCGAGACGGTGTTCGCCGAGTCCGAGTATGTCGTGCTGCCCTCGGGGAGCTGTGCGAGTATGATGCGCGCGCATTATCCTGGACTGCTGTCCGGAGAGGAGACGCCGGGCGATAGCGCGAGAGTCTGGGAGCTGTGCCAGTTCCTCGTTCACGTACTTGGCGTGGAGTCGATCGGCTCGGGTCTGGAGGGGAGGACTGTCGCGTACCACCATGGATGCCACGCTCTCCGAGAGCTTGGGATCGAGCACGAGCCGGTGACGCTTCTCCGGAGCGCCGGGGCCTCGGTTCTGGATTGGGAGGCGGACCGTGAGTGCTGTGGCTTCGGAGGTCTCTTCAGCGCGAAGATGCCCGAGGTGTCTGCGTCCATGGCCGATCGAAAACTCGAGACACTCCCGGACGTCGACGTCGTGACGTCGTCGGACGGCGGGTGCCTGCTTCAGCTATCCGGGCGCGCGGAGCGGCGAGGCGGCTCGCCACCATTCCGACACGTGGCGAGCCTGCTCTGGCAGGGTGCCAGTCCGTGAGTCACGTGAACCCGGGTGCGTATCGAGAGGCGGCCGCACGCAGCCTTCGTGATACGCCTGAGGTACGTGGGTCGGTTGGGTCGGCGACTCGCACCTTCGAGGCGAGCAGGACGCGGGCATTCGCTCCGATCGACGGAGACCGGTGGCGCGACTGGGCGCGTGACGTGAAGACTCACACGCTCCTGAATCTGGATCAGTATCTCGAGCAGGCCGTAGAGCGACTCGAGGCCAATGGCGTTCACGTGCATTGGGCCGAGAAGGATGTGGACGCGCTCCGGGTGCTCGACGACATCGTCGAGCGACACGGGGTTCGTACGGCGGTGAAGGCGAAGAGCATGCTGAGTGAGGAGCTCGGCGTGAATGAGCACCTCGAGCGATTGGGCGTAGAGCCGGTCGAGACGGACCTGGGTGAGTACATCATCCAGCTGCTCGGAGAGCCCCCCAGTCACATCGTTGGCCCGGCGATTCACAAGAGTCTCGATGAGTGCCGGGCGCTCTTTCACGACCACCTCGGCACTCCCCTCGACGGCACCCCCGAGAGGCTTGCCGCTGCAGCCCGTGAAGCTCTGCGCGCGCGCTTCCTGGGAGCCGAACTCGGGATCTCCGGGGGCAACTTTCTCGCGGCCGACACCGGCACCGTCGCGCTCATCGAGAACGAGGGGAATATCCGACTGTCGACGTCGATCCCGAACGTTCACGTGGCATTCGTCGGGATCGAGAAGGTCGTGCCGACACTCGAAGACGTAGCGGGCTTCCTGCAGATCACGGCGCGCTCCGCGACGGGCCAGCCGATCGGGCTCTTCGTGTCACTCATCCAGGGTCCCCGTAAGGCCGATGAGGTCGATGGTCCGGAAGAGGTGCACGTTGTACTGGTCGACAACGGTCGCACGAACGCTCTTGCCGATGAGGCTGCCTGGGAGGCACTCCGGTGCGTCCGGTGTGGTGCATGCCTCAACAGCTGCCCCGTCTATCGACAGACAGGCGGGCACGCCTACGGCTGGACGTACTCGGGCCCCATCGGTGCGATTCTCGCGCCAGCCATGTTGGGTCTGGAGCGAGCGATGCCGCTCCCGCATGCGTCGAGTCTTTGTGGCGCGTGTGTGGACGTCTGTCCGGTACGAATCCCGATTCCGGACATTCTCCTGCACTGGAGGGAGCGGGCTGTGGAGGCAGGGCTGACCCCGCTCGGCGAGCGGGCGGGATCTGGTATGTACGCGAGCCTCGCTGCTCGGCCTCGGGCATTCGAAGGGGCTGGTGCAATGCTTCGCCATACTCCTTGGAGGCAGACGGGGCGAACGCTTCCGGTGCTTGGCTCCTGGGCACAGGAGCGCGATATGCCTCGGCCCAGCGCCAAGAGCTTCCGACAGCTCTGGAAGGAGGGGATCGAGTGAGTCACCCTGATCGCAGTGGCGAGAAGTCAGAGGCGGGGGCGCGGATCCTGGAGCGGATCCGTTCGGCGAATGTGGGACGCGATGCGGTGCCTCACCCCGGAGACTTCGGTGGCTGGCGTGCTCCTGACTCCCCGGCAGATGTCGACCCACTCACGGGCTTCACGACCATGTTCGAGGCCACTGGAGGCGAAGTGATCAACGCGCCCGACCTGGCGTCGGCCGGTTCGTGGCTCGAAGCGTTCGTCGAGGCCTGCAAAGCCGAGAGTATCGCAGTCGGACGGGGTGTGCCCGACGAGGTGGTCCCGACACTTGAACGTGTGGACGCGAGTGGGGCCGATCTGGCCGTGTCGTCGGCCCGAGCCGGCATCGCCGAGACCGGATCACTCGTTCTCGACGCGAGGGATGGGCGACGCACACAGCTGCTGGCGGCTACTCACGTCGTGTTGCTTCAGGTCGAGGATATCCATGGGAGCGCGCGGGAAGCGTTCCGAGATCTCTCTAGTGATCTGCCGGCTGCCATCGGGCTTCACTCTGGCCCCTCGAAGTCGGCGGACATTGGGCAGATCATGGTGAAGGGTGTGCATGGCCCGGGACGCCTGGTCGCTGTCGTGATTGGGTCTGCAAGCACGTGACGTCTCTCAAGCACGCTGCCTTCCTGGCCGCATTCGGAACGGTGGCGACGCTTGCGTGCACGGGGCAGGAGGAGGTCACTCAGGAGCGGTCGACTCTTCTGGAC
>JBDGVS010000082.1:0-8603 GCA_039585535.1 Gemmatimonadota bacterium
GATCGCGCGTTTGTGCTGGTAGCGATCGAGGCCGACGGTGCGTACCTGGTGTCGGATCCCAACGTGCCAGGCGACGAGGTGGTGGCCGAGGATCCCGAGGCGCTCTCGCAGGAACTCCGGCGACGGCGTGATGCCCACAGGGACCTGGAGGTCGAGACGGTTGTGCTCATCCAGCCCGATCCGTCGTCCCTCGTACAGAACACCGTGGATGCCATGGACGTTTGCGACCGCCTGGCGCTGACCAAGAGTCTGCGAATGGACATCGAGATAGCGGAGCCCGGACGTTGATCCCCCCCAAGCCGCGACCGGGGAGCGCGAAGCCGCGAGGCATCGCCGTGGGGGTAACGCTGGCACTTCTGGTGGGAGCCCAGGCCGGCCTCCAGGGACTTTCAGTGCCCGCTTTTGCGTCGAGTCGGTCAGTGATCCGCGAGCTTGATCCGCTCATGCTCGAGCGTTTTGCGCTCCCGCCGGCGCCCGTTCCGGAAGACGATATGGTCACGGAGAACGTGCCGGAGCCCGAGGACGTGGCGAGTCTCTCCTTCGATCAGGAAGTCGGGGCTGCGATGGAGCAGCTCGAGGAGCTGTTCGGTGCGGAGGAGGATCCAGCCGCAGCGGTCGATCGCTCCGATGAAAGTGCAGCCGATCCCGCTGCGCCGGGTATCGCGGCAGACGTGCCTGACGAGCGATTCGAGTCACTCTTCGGTGCCGGTGACGCGGTTGTTCCGGGGCGCCCGGGTGCCCGCCGCCCCGGAGCAGGTCGTGCGACGGGAGCCGGGGTCGGAGTTGGGATTCAGGAGCGCCGCGTGGAAGAAGAACCATCGGCCACCGGCTCTGAGCCGGGAGGTCCAGAGGTCGCCGTCACGACGGCGACCGCGCGGGCGGGTGTCGAACAGGGCGAAGAGTTGGAGATCGCTGGGCACCAGGCGGAGGCGTTCGATGAGTCGGCCGCGGGTCGACTCGGGGCGTGGATGCGATCGAATCCGGCGGAGCTTCCCGTCGGCGTTCGCGTACATATGAACTACGAGCCATCATTTCTGACTGCGACCAGTGTCTTCGCGAGCGAGGGGCGCAGTTGGGAGTTGTACCTGATGTTCAACGAGAGTCTCGCCGAGGTGCATGTCGTCCTGATTGAAGGAAGTGAATCCGTCTATCTGATCGACCGCGGCTTCCAGGAGCAGAGTCGATCGCTCCGCGAGGGCGGTGTCCGACGGGCCGGTGGAGAGATCGTGGCGATCAATTCGCGTAGCGGAGCCGCTTCCGGTGAGCGTTCCATGGAGTTTTACAACGTCTTCCTCTCGTGGTGGGCCGCAACGGACGGAGCTGGCCGATGACTCGACGTCTTGGAGGTCAGGGCCTGAGTGCGGCGACCGCAGCCATTCTCGTGGCTGGTGTCGGAGCCTGCTCTTCCGGTGGTGCCCCGGCTTCGGGGCCGACTCCGACGGGAGCACGGGCTGAGGTCCCTTCTGGAGTAGACTCGGCGGGCGCTATCGTAGCCGACTCGCTGGCCGATGCTTCCTTCGTAGACGCTGCGGCCGCTGACTCGGCTCTGCAGCTTCAGGAGGAGGCTCGTCTCATCGTCGAGCATACGGACTCCGTGTGGGAGGCGATGGCCGAGTTACTCGATACGGGGCGAACAGTCAGTGAGGCCGATTCGGTGCAGGCCGCGGACGCGGCGACCGAGGGCGGGCTCGCGCTCGTGCGACTCGACAGTCTATTGCGGTCGGACCAGGCAGACATGGAGGCGCTCGCGGCAGAAACCGGAAGCCTTCTCGACAGCGCCGAGATCGCGCTCGAGCGCTCCTTCGGCCTGAATCCTTTCGATAATCGCAGCCGGGTTTGGCTCGCGCAGGTCTATGGCCTCCAGGCACGTCGTCTCGGGCAGGTCGAGGCCTATGACCGGGCAATCGACGAGCTGGAGAAGCTCGCATTGCTGACGCCTGATCAGCATACGGTCTACGGCATGTTGGCGAACAACTACTTCTACGTGTCGAATTGGGACGGAGCGGCCTTGAACTACGGGAAGGCAGAGTCCGTCTATCTCGAGACGTGGGATCTCACGGTCGATGAGCCGGAGCCGCTCGATTCCACGACCGTGTTTGCCTACGTGCAGGCCCAGGGCGACATGCATGTGCAGCGGCTCGATGCTCCTCGAGCGCAGGAGTCGTACGATCGCGCGATGGGTTGGGCGACAACGGCAGCAGACAGCGCCTACATCGCTGGTGAGCTCGAGTGGATGGCGTGGGATGAGATGAACATCGCTTCCAGCTTCGCTCGGGATTCCTTGTTGCTCATGGAGCAGCAGGGCGACCTGGACGGTGCACGGCGCGGATATGCCGCCTTGCTCGCGAGCGTCTCCGCTCAGGCAGCGAGAGACGAAACCGAATGGCGCCTGGCGATCGTCGACTACAACCTCGGCGAGACCGAGGCGGCAGCCGAACGTCTGCGAGGTATCGTCGAACGGACTCCCGTCGACGCCCTGGGGGTGCCGATAGTGTCTGCGTACCAACGCTACTTCGACGACTACGGGACGCTCTGCATGAATCTGGGTCGGAGTGCACGGGTTGATCGACGGGACAACCGCACGGCTCTCAAGTACTTCACTCAGGCGTCCGAACTCAACTGGAGCGGTCGTGCGACCGCGTATTTCGAATCAGCGCGCCTTCTGACTGGGAATCTCCCGGTAGCGCTCGACAACGCTTCGCAGGCCCTGTCGTTGGAAGAGACGCTGGATGATGAGCAGCGCCTCGATCTCTATCGGCTGCTTATGGAGTTGAATCGGCGCACAGGAGACTTCGACGAGGCACGACGCTTCCGGGACGCGTTTCGTGCTCTGCGTGGTGGGTGACCGATTGGCGTCCCGCGCGGCGCTCGCTCTGATCCTGACGGCTTTGGGGTCGATGGCCGCAGACGGTCTGGCTGCGCAGGAAGCGGGGTTGGTCGACTTCACTCAGGTCACGCGTCCCGTGGTGCAGCTCACTGATTCCGCAGAGATCGACTTCGTCCTGTTCGAGCTGTTCTTCGAACCGCTCGAGCTCCCCTCTCGGCTGCAGGTGATCGACGTTACTCAGAACGGCTTCGGCCCGGATGACGTGATGGTCGTGTATCCGTCCGTGGAGGTGTTCGTCATCCCGGAGTTCATTCCGGATTCGGTACAGACGGTCATGAGCGGATGGACGCCCGAAGTCGAGTACCGCATGGACTCGGGAAACATGTCGTCGCGCGCTCTGGCATCGCTGATCGGGACGGAGACGGATGCCTCGACCCGAGCGGAGGGCGCGATCCTCTACGACGTCGTCGATGCGATCGAGCGAAGCTATGACGGCCTCCCTGTGTCCCTGCTTTTTCAGAGGGATTCCGTCGGCTTCACCTTCCAGATCTGGGACTACTCTCGGCCGGCGATGAACTACGTACCTCGGCCCGAGTTCGTCGCTGACTCCACCGTTGCAACGGTCGTCGAGATGCTTCGCGCGATCGGATACGTTCCCGGCCAGAATGCGGTGGGTATCGGCCGCTCGCTCGAGTCGGAGGGCGGCAGCGTCGTGACGGTAGAGCGCGCACTTCAGGGCATGCGCGTCTTTCCCGATGAGCAGATGCGTATCCTCGCGGCTCAGACGGTGCTGCTCGGCTCGTATGACTTCGACCGTTCCGGTGCGATCGATCGGGCTCAGGAAATCGATGCGCCGGGCTGTCCAGTGTGGGTCTCGCTCGATGAGGCTTTTCCGGGGTTCCTGGAGCGTTATGGCTTCGGCGACGGCGGTGAGCCGTACGTCGGAGACGTCGTGCTGGAGATCTCCGAGAATGTTCGGCGACCCGCCTGGGCCCGAGGCACCGCTTGTCTACGCGGGGAAGAACCGCCGGCAACCGATCCGGCCACGATTGCGGAGCCGGAGGCGTCGACGGCGGTGCCGGAAGCGGTCGAACGTTTCGTGCGCCTCGAGGCTGCGGGCGAGATTCTGCAGCGAGCCGGCCGACTCGGTACGACGGCTGAAGTGTGGTCATCCGAGGTGCGAGAAATCCTCGGAACACGCTTTGATCGAGATGTCTCGGGGAGCCTGGACCAGGTTGTGGAGATTCGAGCGATCCCTTGCGACGTATGGCAGGCGATGGCGGCGACTCACCCCGACTATCCATACGGACTGGGCTTCCTGTCCGGGGATGTCTACGTGGGTGATCACTTCGGCGTCGGCCCGAGCCAGCGGGAAGAAGTCATGGCTCGCGCCTCAGGCTGCGTTCAGGGTGACACGCGTGTCGCTGACGTTGTAGAGGGGCCGGCGATGTCTCAGGACCTGCAAGAGTTCCTCGACCTGCTCACGGCGTCACGAATCGCTCGCCAGGCGACGGGAGTGTCTCCCGGCTCGGTGCGCTGGGCAACGCTGGTCCAGTCGACGCTGATCAGCCACTACGACCTGGATGGTTCAGGGTCGCTCGATCAGACGGACGAGATCATCGAGATCCCGTGCCCGGTGTGGAGCACAATCGAAGCGACCTACGGAGCCCCACTCGCCGATCTGGGCTTCGGCCCGACGGGCGACTACCTCGGCGACCAGATCGGAATCGACGCCAGCCAGCGAGAAATGGTCGCGGCTCGGGTCGAGGCGTGCGGGGAGTCCTCGGGCGACCGCTGACGACTCAGTCGTCCTTGGACACAGTGAAGCTGAAGGCGCCCGAGGTGCCGTCGAAGCTCACCTCGATAATCCACGTCCCGGCGACGCCATCCTCGGTTACCGTGTCGTTCCCGTCCGCGATGTCGTCACGATAGAGCACGGTTCCCGCTGCGTCCTGGACGCTGAGTAGCGCGGCGCCCTGCGAGATCCCCTGAAGGATCTCGATCTCTGCTCGCGTGCCCGTGTTCTCCCACTCGAAGCGCTCCGCGTCCGAGATCTCATCCAGGTTGTTGATCGAGTAGCTGAATCGGTCGGGGGCGTTGACGACCACCCGCTCATTCTCGGGTCCGACCTCGTTCGCGCAGCCAGCCACCACGGCCAACAGGAGCATCGTCAATCCGCGTCGGTGAGACTTCATAAACGACTCCATTATCTGCGCTCGCTCCACCATTCGTCCCTGAGTACTTCGATCATACGCTCGTGCTCGGTGCCGTTCACCGATAGCACGACGCGGTACGTCCCGGGAGCCGCGTCACTGATCGCATACCGACCCCGCTCCTCGGCCGTGGGTCCACCGCGGTTGAAGCCACGGCCTTGCTGTCGGCGCTCGCGACGCGCTTCCCGAAGGCGAGCCTGCTCCTCGGCGCTTCGCTCGACCCACTTCTGCAGGTCCCACTGTACCACATTCACTCCAGCGGTGCCCTGGACTTCCATCTCCCGGATCGCGAGTGCTCCCTGATACAGCGTGAGCGTTACGTCCGAGCTACTGCCGAGGTAGAAGTACAGCGATGCGCCGGGCTCTTCGCTCTCGCCTTCGAAGTTCTGGAAGGCGTAGTTGGTCCGGTCGTCGGCGATCCAGCGAATCTCGGGCGCGGGATCGAAAAAGTGGACATCCTGAGCCAGCACAGCGGGCGTGAGTTCCGCCAGCGGAGCCACGTCGGCGATGTAGACTCCGCGTCCGTGCGTGGCCACGACGAGATCGTTGTCGCGCTCCTGAATCTTCATGTCGTGCACGGGCACCGTTGGCATGTCGAGCTTCATGCTCGTCCAGTGCTCGCCGCCGGAATTCGAAACCCAAACCTGGAACTCCGTCCCGAGGAAGAGGAGGTCCGGGTTCTGATGGTGCTCCCGGATCACGTTGACCGGTCCGGGCGGCAGGTTCGCGGCGATCGACGACCAGGTGGCCCCGAAGTCGGTCGTCTTGTAGACGAAGGGGCGGAAGTCGTCGTTGCGGTATCCCGTGAACGAGACGTAGGCGGTTCCGAGGTCATGATGCGACGCTTCCACCCGGCTGACCCAGTATTCCGGGTTGTTCGGGATGTTCGCGTTCACCAGGGTCCAGGTCGAACCACCATCCTGACTGACTTGAACGTTCCCGTCGTCGGTGCCCGCCCAGAGGACACCGGCAAGCAGCGGGGATTCGTCGATCGTCGTGATCGTCCCGTACTGGACGTTTCCGTCGCCGCCCTTACCGGTCGTGAGGGTGGCCGGGTCGTTCTTCGAGAGATCTGGACTGATCACGTCCCAGCTCTCGCCACGGTACTCCGAGCGGAGGAGTCGATTGCCCGCATGGAAGACCACGTCGCAGTCGTGCGGTGAGACGAGGATGGGTGCGTTCCAGTTCCACCGCATCTCGTCGTCCTCGTAGCGGATCGACTTCGCCTCTCCGGTCAGAAGGTCGAGGCGGCGGATCGGCCCGAACTGGGACTCGTTGTAGAGGTAGCGGTTCTCGCACCAGTCGAATTCGTTGTACATGCCGTCTCCACCACCGACGCGCTCCCACGCCTCGAAGTAGATGGGGTCGCCGGAAGGGTTCGTGTGGTACGCCATGGCCGAGCCGTTGTCCTGCAGCCCGCCCGCGATCCGATACGGGTACGAGTTGTCGACGCCGATCGCGTAGAACTGGGCCAGCGACTGGAAGTCCGGGTGGTACCAGTGCTCACCACCGTCGTACGAGATGCCCATCCCGTGGTCGTAGCCGAGGATCAGATGACGTGAGTCCGTCGGGTTGATCCAGAGTGCGTGGTCGTCGCCTCCGAAGCCGAGCGGGCGGCGCTCCCAGCTCTCGCCACCATCGTACGTGCCCCACGATGCGGCAGAGAGCACGTGCACGATGTCGGCATCGTTCGGGTCGATGATGATCTGCCCGTAGTAATAGGCTGGCCCACCGCCGATCGACTGACCGTCCGGGCTGACCTTGGTCCAGTTCAAGCCGGCGTCGTCCGAGCGGTAGACCTCGCCACCGATCATGCCGCGACTCGACTGATGGTTCAGAAGCTCCTGGCGCCGGTCGTCCTCGGACATGCCCTCCTTGTTCGCATTTTCGATCGTCACATACAGGGTGTTCGGGTCGCTGTGGTACACGTCCACGCCGATGCGTCCGAGCATGCCGTCAGGGAGTCCCTGGCCGATCTGAATCCAGTTCTCTCCGCCATCCGTGGTCTTGAAGAGACGGCTGCCGGGACCGGCGAGGTCGAAGGTGAAGGGCAGGCGCACCTTGTCGTACGTGGCGGCGTAGATCGTGTTGGGATCGGTCGGATCCATGACCGCGTCGATGACGCCGATTTCCCGCCCTTCGACTTCGTGCGCGAGAACCCGATTCCAGCTCCGGCCGCCGTTCGTCGTCTTGTAGAGTCCCCGTTCACCGCCCTCGGAATACAGGGGGCCCGCTGCGGCGACGTACGCGACGTCAGCGTCCGTCGGGTGCACGATGATCCGCCCGATGTGCTGGGACTCCGGGAGTCCCACGTTGGTCCACGTCTCGCCGGCGTCCGTCGACTTGTAGACCCCGTTGCCCCAATACGATGACCGCGAGTTGTTGGCCTCGCCCGACCCGAGGTACAGGACGCTGGAGTTCGAAGGCGCGACGGCGATGGCACCGATGCTGAAGACATCCGGCTGTTCGTCGAAGAGCACCTCGAAGGAGATCCCTCGGTTGGTCGTCTTCCACAGATGCCCGGACGCCGTGGCGATATAGAAGGTGTGTGGGTCGTCGGACGGCACCGCGATGTCCACGAATCGTCCACTCTGTCGTGTCGGCCCAATCTCCCTGTAGGAGAGGTTCGCGAGGACCTCATCGGTGAGCGACTGCGCATCGACGGAGTTGGCCGGAATCCCGGCGAAAAGCGCCGCGGCGAGTAGTGTATAGCGGACGAACTTCATTTCTCGGAGGACTCCGGTTGACGGCGAATTCTGAGTCGTGCTTCCCTGCGCCGGACGCGCGCACGGGCACCCTCAACGACCCCCGGGGCTCGTTGAGCGCTGAGGGCTCCGAGCCTAGGCCTGGTGGGGCGCCCGGGCAAGGCGGTAATGGCGCGAACGGCACGGGCCTCCGATCTTGCTCCGCCGCACCCGTATGGGCTGGGGTCAGTCCGTGAGCGAATCGTTGCAGGGTACTTTCTCACCAAGGGCCGGATGAGTCGGATCGAGAATACTCCGGGGTCGTGGACCAGCTCGGAAAGGGCACAGGGGCTCCTTCGCGGAGCGATGGTCGTTGGCCTTCTCTACCTCTTCCTGGTGGGGGTCAACGGGCTGGGCCTGGGCTTCCGCGCACTCGGCGAGGGCGTCCTCGAGTCGTTCTTCGCGGCCACGGAGAACCCGTTCATCGCGCTGATGGTCGGGATCCTCGCCACGACCCTCGTTCAAAGCTCGTCGGTGACGACGGCGATGATCGTCGGCCTGGTCGCGGCACCGTTCAACCCGCTTCCGGTGGAGAACGCCGTACCCATGATCATGGGTGCGAACATCGGCACGACGGTCACCAACACGATCGCGGCTCTGGCCCACATGGGCCGCAAGGAGGAGTTCCGGCGCGCCTTCGCGGTCGCAACGGTCCACGATTTCTTCAACTACATGGCCGTGCTCGTGCTTCTGCCGCTCGAGCTGCTCACCGGTTTCCTGCAACGCTCGGCCACCGGATTGGCGGGAGCGCTGGGAGGTCTCGGGGGTGCCGACTACGACAGCCCGATCAAGGGCGCGATCAAGGCGGGGAGCGTATTG
>JBDGVS010000083.1:0-8596 GCA_039585535.1 Gemmatimonadota bacterium
GAAGTCATCAAAGAGACGACGGTCGCCGACTGACGACGTCGCAACCACAACCAGGGAAAGCAATGACGCAGCCGTCCGCCCCGGCAGGACAGCAGCCGCAGCAAGAGCTCAACCTTCGGATTCTCCTGCAGGAGATGATCCAGCGGGGGGCCTCCGATCTCCACATCACGGTGGGAAACCCTCCGACGATTCGGATCGACGGCGACCTCGAGAACAGTACGATCAAGCAGGTGCTGGCTCCGAAGGACACGCTCTCGCTAGCGTACTCGATTCTCACCGATAACCAGAAGAAGCGCTTCGAAACGGAAGACGAGCTCGACTTCTCGTTTGGCGTCCAGAACCTGTCGCGCTTCCGCGGCAACGTGTACAAGCAGCGCGGGTGCGTTGCGATGGCCATACGACAGATCCCCTACGAGATCGTGTCGATCGAGAAGCTCGGCCTGCCTCCGATTGCCCACCAGCTCGCCGAGCGGCCACGTGGACTCGTCCTGGTGACCGGCCCCACCGGCTCCGGAAAGTCGACGACGCTCGCGGCGATGATCGACAAGGTGAATCGGGAGCGGAAGGGGCACATCATCACGATCGAAGACCCGATCGAGTTCATTCACCGCCACCAGGGCTGCATGATCAATCAGCGGGAGGTCGGGGCCGACACCCAGAGCTTCCGTGCCGCGCTGAAGTACGCGCTCCGGCAGGACCCCGATGTCATTCTGGTTGGTGAGATGCGCGATCTCGAGACGATCTCGGCAGCATTGACGATCGCCGAGACGGGTCACCTGGTCTTCGCGACACTTCATACGAACTCCGCGGCGGAGTCGATCAACCGCATTATCGATGCCTTCCCGGCGCACCAGCAGGGGCAGGTACGGACGCAGCTCGCGTTCGTTCTCGAGGGCGTGATCACCCAGACGCTGATCCCGAAAGCCAAGACCAAGGGACGTGTCGTGGCGGCCGAAGTCATGATGTGCACCCCGGCTATCCGAGCCGTCATCCGCGATGAGAAGATCCACCAGATCTACTCGCTGATGCAGGCCGGTAAGAAGCACGGCATGCAGACGATGAACGACGCGCTTCAGATGCTCTACATGAAGGGTGAGGTCACCCTGGAAGACGCACTCAAGCGCTCGGGGGATGCCAACGAGCTCCTTCGAGCCATCGGCGAACCGGTTCCCGGCGAGTAACTCGAACGCACCCCGAGGATAACACAGGCTTATGCCCACGTTTACGTACAGCGCCCGACCCGCCGCCGGCGGCGAGATGCAGACAGGGGAGGTCGACCTTCCCAGCAAGGACGAAGTCCTGGCACAGCTCCATCGCCAGAAGCTGATTCCGGTTTCGGTTCGAGAGAAGCCGAAAGAGCTGAGTTTTTCGTTCGGCACCGGGATCACCACTCGGGACATCGTCATCTTCACGCGCCAGTTCGCGACGATGATCAACTCGGGCCTGCCGCTGGTGCAGAGTCTCGATATCCTGGCCGAACAAACGGAGAATCAGGCGCTGCGGAAGACGATCTCCGACGTCCTCTACGATGTGGAGTCAGGCCATACCCTCG
Organism: Gemmatimonadota bacterium; assembly: GCA_039585535.1. GTDB lineage: Bacteria > Gemmatimonadota > Gemmatimonadetes > Longimicrobiales > Gaopeijiaceae > UBA2589. Next base: position 1,553 of record JBDGVS010000083.1, read on the forward strand.
CTGATGCGATGGGCAAGCACCCGAAGGTCTTCACGGAGCTGTTCGTCAACATGGTCGCCGCGGGTGAGGCTGGAGGTATCCTGGATACGATCCTGCTGCGACTCGCCACCTTCCTCGAGAAGAACGACGCGCTCGTCCGGAAGATCAAAGGTGCGATGATCTATCCTGGCGTCATCTTCTCCGTTGCCGGTGCGGCGATCGTCATTCTGCTGATCTTCGTTATCCCGACCTTCCAGTCGATGTTCGAGTCAGCAGGAATTCCGCTGCCGTTGCCGACCCAGGTCGTGATCGAGATGTCCAAGTTCCTGCAGGCGTACTGGTGGGCATGCGGTGTCGGCGTGATCGGCTTCGTCGTCGGGATCCGCTGGTGGTACGGAACCGACACGGGACAGCTGGCTCTCGACCGCTTATTGCTGGCAATGCCGATTCTGGGCGACCTGCAGCGGAAGTCCGCTGTCGCCCGATTCACCCGCACCCTCGGGACGCTGGTTTCCTCGGGTGTGTCCATCCTCGAGGGGCTGGAGATCACGGCGAAGACCGCGGGCAACCGGGTCATTCATGACGCCGTGATGGGCTCACGCGCCTCCATTGCGGGAGGTGAGACGATCGCCGGACCGCTCAAGGAGTCCGGTGTTTTCCCTCCGATGGTCGTGCAGATGATCAACGTCGGTGAGCAGACCGGTGGTCTGGACGAAATGCTCTCCAAGATTGCCGACTTCTACGATGATGAAGTCGATACGGCGGTCGAGGCGCTCCTGGCAGCCATGGAGCCGATCATGATCGTGGTCCTGGGTGTCGTGGTCGGTGGCATGATCGTGGCGATGTATCTCCCGATCTTCGACATGATCAACGCCGTGCAGTAGATCGGACGACATGCGGCGCCCTTCCGCGGGCGTCTGGAGCGGGCGGAGCCGAACGGGCTTCGCCCGCTCGGTCGTTCTGACAGGTGGGGTCGGCATGAATATGCGCCGCGGCGGGCTCGACACGGAGGGCTCGAGCTTGCTCCTGGTCGCCAACGATTCCTGGCACCACGGCACGTTGGCAGAGACCGGGATCCCTGCTGGACCTCAGAAAAGGCAGTGCATCGTGAAGTACATCGAGCTCTTCGACTTCACGAGGTGACAGGCCGCGTCGGGCGACCTGGTGCCAGCTCAGATCGCGAGTCCCGCGCCAACGGCGGCGATCAATGCTACCGCTGCCCAGAGCGCCGGGTGCGCCCACACCGGGCGAAGTTCCCGATCGACTTCCTTTCGGCGGTGTTCGTTGAGCGCGGTGGCCATGTGCCCTTCCTCGTCCGGACGTCCTTCGAGAAGGCGAGCCGAGAGTAGCTCGTTCACCGCCTTCTGGTACTTGTCCGGTGCGGAGCTGAAGCCCGTGATGGAGGAGGGACGCGTGTATTGCTGCGCGCCCGCGTGCGAGAGCTGTCGGAGGATTGTTTTCTTCGGTGACATGATCGTATCGGTTTGTGCTGGGCCTGCGTTGTGACTTCTTTGACGCCCCTACGGAGCGCAGGGTTGCGATGTTCCAACCTGAGGCGAAGTCATTGCAGCCGACTGGACGTAGAGCCTCCGCAGGGCGAGGATGGGCCGCGCACCCTTCGAGGGACTTCCCCGACGACGAGTAGAGAGCCTACGTGTCCGAACAGATCCTGACCCCGCTCCTCCTCGCGGCTGCCGGGTTCGTGGCAGGGACGATCAACTCGATCGCGGGTGGCGGTTCGCTGCTCACGCTCCCGCTTCTGATCTTCATCGGTCTGCCGCCCACGGTCGCGAACGCGACGAATCGGATCGCCATCTTCATCGGTGGAATTGGAGCGACTGCCAGCTTCCAGCGGAAGAATCTGATTCCGTGGGAATGGGTCCGATTTGGCCTCCCGCCGGCGCTCGTCGGGGTGGTCCTCGGCACCTGGGGAGCGATGGTGATCGGCGATGTCGTGTTCGAGCGGGTGCTGGCCCTGGTCCTCGTCATGGCGGCCGGATGGATGATCTGGCACCCGATCAAGCCGCCCACGGGTGAGACCGCCGCTCTCCCGGAGGGATCGAAGCGGTGGCTGGTGGCGTTCGCCTTCTTCGGACTCGGCTGCTACAGCGGCTTCATTCAGGCAGGTGTGGGATTTCTCTTCCTTGCGCTGCTCTCGTCGCAGGGCCTGGATCTGGTTCGTGGGAACGCGGTCAAGATTCCCCTGATTGTGACATTTACCGGGTTGGCCATTGTCCTCTTCGCGATCAATGGGATGCTCGATTGGCGGGCAGGGCTCTCTCTCGCGGCAGGGCAGTTCTTCGGCGCCCAACTCGGGGTGCACCTCCAGGTGCTGAAGGGGCAGGCATGGGTACGGAACGTCCTGACCGTAACGATTGTGATCTTCGCAGTCAGGCTGCTCTTGCGCAGCTGATTCTGACTCTGTGAGTCAGGCCTGAGTGGAGGCACCGCAGGGTGTGAACGAGAAACCGGGGCCGCGCCCTGCGGCACGACCCCGGTGACTGCACTCGACGAAGAGCGCAGGGCTTCTTCGGCCACCTAGTACCGGTACTGATCCGGCTTGTAGGGGCCGTCCTTGGCCACGTTGATGTACGACGCCTGGTCGTCCGAAAGCTCGGTCAGCCTCGCACCGAGCTGGTCGAGGTGCAGACGGGCGACCTTCTCGTCGAGGTGCTTCGGCAGGACGTAGACCTTCTTCTCGTACTGATCGGTGTTGAGCGCGAGCTCGATCTGCGCCAGCACCTGGTTCGTGAACGATGCCGACATCACGAAGCTCGGGTGTCCGGTAGCGCAGCCCAGGTTCATGAGGCGACCCTCGGCGAGAATCAGCACCGAATGGCCGTCCGCGAACGTCCACTCGTGGTACTGCGGCTTGATCTCTTCCTTCCGGATGCCGTCGAGCTTCTCGAGCCCGGCCATGTCGATTTCGTTGTCGAAGTGGCCGATGTTGGCGACGATCGCCTTGTCCTTCATCTGGGCCATGTGCCCGGCGGTAATGATGTCCTTGTTCCCGGTCGCCGTGATGAAGACATCGGCCGAGTCGAGCACATCTTCGAGACGCACCACGGTGAAGCCTTCCATGCACGCCTGGAGGGCACAGATCGGATCGATCTCCGTGATGGATACGCGAGCACCCTGAGCCTTGAGAGCCTGGGCACAGCCCTTGCCGACATCGCCGTAGCCGAGGACCACGGCGCTCTTACCAGAAAGCATGACGTCGGTCGCTCGATTGAGGCCGTCGATCACGGAGTGACGACAGCCGTAGAGGTTGTCGAACTTCGACTTCGTGACCGAGTCGTTCACGTTGATCGCCGGGAAGAGAAGCGTTCCGTCTTCTTCCATCTCGTAGAGCCGGTGCACGCCCGTGGTGGTCTCCTCACTCACGCCGCGCAGGTCCTTCACGATCCGTGCCCACTTGCCCGGGTCTTCCGAAAGCGTCTTGCGGAGCAGGTCGAGGATCACGCCCCACTCCTCCGGCTGCGTCTCCGGATCGAAGGCCGGTACGTTGTCGGCCGTGCCGTATTCGACGCCCTTGTGCATGACCAGCGTCGCGTCGCCACCGTCGTCGACGAGAAGGTCGGGTCCGGATCCGTCCGGCCACTCGAGCATCTGATCGGTGCACCACCAGTACTCCTCGAGCGTTTCGCCCTTCCACGCGAAGACGGCGGCTCCCTTCGGGTTCTCCGGAGTACCGTCGCGTCCTACTGCGATGGCGGCGGCCGCGTGGTCCTGCGTCGAGAAGATGTTGCAGGAGACCCAGCGCACATCCGCGCCGAGATCCATCAACGTCTCGATGAGGACGGCGGTCTGGACGGTCATGTGCAGAGAGCCGGCGACCTTGAGGCCGGCCAGAGGCTGCTGCGGGCCGTACTCCCGGCGGGCGGCCATCAGGCCAGGCATCTCCTGCTCCGCGAGCCGGATCTCGTTTCGTCCCCACTCGGCGAGGGACAGGTCGGCCACCTTGAAGGCGGGGCGCTCTGTCTTGGTCGAGGTGGGCTGGGGCATCACTGCGGTATCACTCATGAAAGTTCTCTCGGAGAGATTGGGACTCAGGAAATCGAATTAAGGAAAATCAAGCAGATGGGGGCGGGGTCCTCTGCACGTGTTACGCATGTGCGGAGGCGAGAAAGAGCAGGGGGCCCGAGGCGTCCGGGTCCGGCGGCATGGGGGCTACACGCACCGACGAGAAGCCGGCGTCTGCCAACCAGGCCGCTACCCGTTCAGACTCGAAGCCCGGCCAGACATGACCCATTTCTTCGGCGTATCCGGGGCCTCGGTCGTGTGCGCGCATGTCGAGGAGGACCAGGCGCCCTCCGGGCGCGAGCACACGGCGTGCCTCAGCAAGCACCCGAGGTGGATCGACGACGTAGTGAAGGACGAGCGCCACGATCGCCAGGTCGAGTGCCCCGTCGTCGAGTGGGAGCGCCTCGAGGTCTCCGAGGCGCAGCTCGACGTTCTCGGCCTCGGCCAGGCGTGCGCGTGCCGTCGCGAGCATTTCGGACGAGCGATCGACGCCGATCACTCGACGGGCGAATGGAGCGAGGCGAGCCGCGAGGGCACCGGTCCCGACTCCGAGGTCGCCAACGATCCACTCGGGGTCGATGAGTGCCAGCAGGGGCGCCAGTCCCGTCGCCGACCCGAAGAGTTCCGCGCGCATCGCGTCCCAACGCTCGGAGGTCTCGGCAAAAAACGCGGAGGCCCGCATGCGCCGTTCGTCGAGGACGACGCGAGCACGCTCGGCGTCGACGGAAAAGACATGCTCGCCGCTGACGTCGTTGCGAACGATACGCCAGAGTGAGCGGGCCGGATCGTCGAGATCGGGGCGCAGGCGGTAGTGTCGGTTCCGGCCATCGGCGCGCGCCTCCACCCACCCTTCGGATGCGAGCACCTTCAGATGGCGACTCACGGAGGGCTGGGGTGCCTGTAGCACGGTGCACAATTCGCCCACCGTGAACTCGCTGCGCTCGAGCAGCGTGAGGAGCCGAACACGCGTCTCGTCTCCGAGCGCGCTCAGGCGATCCAGAATGGGAGGGGCAGTCATCGTATTCATAGATTCGAATACGAAGATATAACAATGGCTCCTGTAATCAACCGAAAAACGGTTGTTTCGGTGCGTCCACTTGGTAGCTTCGCCCATGAATAAGAATCATCCACCTCACAGCGACATCGTCTACCCGGCCGCGATTCCGTTCGTCTTGACGCATCTGGTCTGCTTCGCTGCGATCTGGACCGGCGTGCCCGTTGAGGCACTGATCGTCGCACTTGTGCTCTATGTGGTGCGGATGTGGGCGATCACGGCGGGGTACCATCGGTACTTCAGCCACCGTTCGTACAAGACGAGCCGGGTCTTCCAGTTCATGATCGCTGTCCTCGGGCAGACGTCTGCGCAGCGGGGAGTTATCTGGTGGTCTGCGGTACACCGGCACCACCACCTGCACTCCGACACCGAACACGACGTCCACTCGCCCCGACACCACGGTTTCTGGTATTCGCACGTCGGCTGGATCTTCGTGCCCGGTAATGAAAAGCCCGACTACGGAACGGTGAGGGATCTCACGCGCTTCCCGGAACTGGTCTGGCTGGATAAGAACACTTATCTGCCCGCGATCCTCCTGGGCTTTGGCGTATGGGCGTGGGGCGGTTGGGCGATGCTCATAGTGGGCTTCTTCTGGAGCACCGTACTGCTCTTCCACTGCACCTTTTTCATCAACTCGCTCGCCCACGTTTCTGGCTCACAGCGTTACCTGACGGGCGACGACTCCCGGAACAACTTCTGGCTCGCCCTGATCACCCTTGGTGAGGGCTGGCACAACAACCACCACCACTATCAGAGCTCGACGCGCCAGGGCTTCCACTGGTGGGAGGTCGACGTCTCCTACTACGTGCTTCGGATGATGTCGGTGTTCCATCTCGTGTGGGATCTGCGGGCTCCACCGGCCGCGATACTCGAAGGGAATTCTCCGGTCGGCCGCAAGGTCGTGGAGAAGGTCGCCGCCGAGCTTGCCGGCACCTTCAATGTCGAGCCGATCGCGCTCGCCGTTCTCGAAGCGTGGGAGGAGTCGCATGCTCTGGAGGATCTGGCCGAACGGGCGCGCCGGGCTCGCGAACAGGCTGAAGAGCGTCTCGCCGAGTTCTCGTTGCCCCACCTCCCCACAGTGCCGGAGCTCCGCGACAAGGCTGAGGAGATGTTCAACGAATCCCCCTCGCTCGACGTGATCGTCAATCGGGCGCACGAACTTCTCGCCGAGATGGTGGCCGAGCGGGTCTGTGATTCATCCCTCGGGATGGCCTGATCCGACGAGGTCGCTTGCCCCGGCATCAGCCCCGGGGCATTCTTTCACGCTTTGATTCCCGGGACGTCTCGACCGCCGCCCGGACCTGTCCGCACCCCTGAACGAGCGCATGATGGAGTCATTTCTTAACAGCTTCCTGCAGCCGATCGTCGATTTTGCGAACACGTACATCATCGAGATCGGACCCAGCGTAGGCGGAGAGCGGATCGCCGTCATGGTGATTCTTCTTCTCGGCACCGGCTTGTACCTCACAGTGCGGACCGGCTTCGTTCAATTCACCCGACTGGGTCACGGCTTCGGCGTTACAACGGGGAAGTACGACGACCCCGACGACCCCGGAGACGTCTCTCACTTCCAGGCGCTGACGACGGCACTCTCCGCCACCGTCGGAATCGGAAACATCGCCGGCGTGGCCATGGCGATTCACTGGGGTGGCCCGGGCGCACTTTTCTGGATGTGGATTACGGCGATCCTCGGGATGGCCACGAAGTTTGCGGAGGTGACGCTCGCGCAGAAGTACCGCATCACCGACGAGGTCGGCACCGTTGCGGGCGGCCCGATGTACTACATCGAGCGTGGGCTCGGCCCCAAGTGGAAGCCGATGGCTGTGTTCTTCGCCGTGATGCTCGCCTTTACGGCGTTCTTCACGGGCAACGCGGTCCAGGCCAACACCGTCGCCGACCAGATGAACTCGACGTTCGGAATCCCGATGATCGTGATGGGCGGGATCACTTCGATCATCGTCGCCGCGGTCATCCTTGGTGGCATTGGG
>JBDGVS010000084.1:0-8576 GCA_039585535.1 Gemmatimonadota bacterium
CAGCATTTCCGTGCCATCGGAGCTGGCACGGGCGTTGCGATTGTTTCCGGGTGACGACGGCGAAGTCTGCCCGACAGGAGGGATCGATGATGGTCTACGCGAATCAACGCCTGTTACTGCCTCTCGTGATGCTTCTGGCGGCGGTGGTCCCCGTTGCCGCACAGCTCGATGCCGACAGGCAGCCGGCGGACTCGCTCGAAGCCTCGATCCGGCTGGATCGGGGCGAGGGCGCGATCGTTGAGGCCGGCGAAGAAGTGCGGATCTACTACCGGGTCTCGGCTGACGCCCATGTGGCGATCTTTCGCGTGAGTACGGAGGGGCGCGTCGATCTCCTGATGCCGCAGCACCCGGACGCCGATGTTCTCGCCAGCGGAGGTCGAGAGTACCGACTCCTGTTGGCCGAGGGCCGGCAGTGGGCCGTCGAGGACGCCCCGGGTGAAGGCTCGTTCTTCATGATCGCCTCGCCCGCGCCGCTCGACTTCACGTCGTTTCTCTTCGATTCCGAGACAGGCTGGGATCTTACTGGAGTGGGGTCGTCGGTATACGAGGATCCGTACGAAGCGATCGATGACTATGTGATCGCGGTGCTGCCCGACTGGGATCGGGTGGCGTACGCACTCGACTTCGAGCCGTACCAGGTGGTCGCAGCCGGCGCGAACGATCGTGCACCATCCTCCGTTCGATCGGAAGCGCCCCATGCCCGCGTGGTGGTGGTCCCGTACCCTGCGCCTCGATACCGCACTCCGATGCCGGTCGTTCGGTGGAGGGGCTACGCTCCGGCGCCTCACTACGGGCCGCCTCCGCCTCGCGTGCCGGCGTGCTGTGGAGGACCCGGCTACCGGCCTTACCCCCCGCGGGCTCCGCACTACGGCCCTCCGCCGCACTCGGCGCCGCGGTATCGGCCGGCCCGGCCGCGACATCCGCGGGCCGTGCGTCCCCCACATCCAGGACGTGCACGGTACAAGGAGGGGCCCCGGCGCCCTCGCGTGTGAGGCCGGGGCGGGGTGGGGGGGGTGAGGAGCGTCGGTTACCTTTCCGCGCTCCCCCCCCACCACCCTTGCTCCGACGACCGTTGCAGACTGCTCGCATTCGTAACTTCTGCATCGTGGCGCACATCGATCACGGAAAGTCGACCCTGGCCGACCGTCTCCTCGAGGAGACCCGTACGCTCGATCAGCGCCAGATGCGCCAGCAGGTGCTGGATGACAACGAGCTGGAGCGAGAGCGTGGAATCACGATCAAGCTCCACGCAGTCCGTATGGAGTACACCGCGGACGACGGCGTCGAGTACGAGCTGAACCTCATCGACACGCCCGGGCACGTCGACTTCACATACGAGGTTTCCCGGTCACTCGCCGCCTGTGAGGGCGCGATCCTGGTGGTCGACGCGACACAGGGAGTGCAGGCTCAGACGCTCTCGAACCTCTTCCTGGCACTCGAAGCGGATCTCGAGATTATTCCGGTCATCAACAAGATCGACCTTCCCGGTGCCGAGCCGGAGAGGCGTCGGGATGAAGTCGCTGACCTCCTCGGAGTCGATCCCGACAGCATTCTGCTCGCCAGCGCGAAAGAGGGTATTGGGGTCGACGCGATTCTCGCTGCCGTTGTCGAGCGTGTGCCTGAGCCCGTGGGTGACGCGGCGGCTCCGCTGCGGGCATTGATCTTCGACTCGTACTACGACAAGTATCTCGGCGCCGTACCCTCGGTGCGTGTCATGGACGGCGTCGTCCGCCCCGGGATGAAGATCACGTTCGGAAACAACGACGCGCGCTACGAAGTCACCGAGGTCGGCTGTATGCGTCTCGGACGGATCAAGCAGAAGGAGCTGCGTCCGGGCGAGGTTGGGTACGTGGTGGCTGCGATCAAGGAGGTCGCAGATACCAAGGTCGGCGACACGATCCTGGATGCGGACAACCCGGCAACCGAGCTTCTACCTGGCTATCAGGAAGCTCAACCCATGGTCTTCGCTGGCCTGTATCCCACGGATGCCGATGACTACGAGGATCTGAGGGACGCCCTCGAGCGTCTCCGACTCAACGACGCCTCGCTGCAGTACGAGCCCGAGACCTCGGTCGCGCTCGGATTTGGTTTCCGTTGCGGCTTCCTCGGCCTCCTGCACATGGAGATCATCCAGGAGCGACTCGACCGGGAATTCGGGGTGGATCTGATCACCACGGTCCCGAACGTGAAGTACGACGTCGAGCTAACCGACGGTACCAAGCTGAACGTGGAGAGCCCGACGCTGCTCCCTGATCCCGGCCGCATCACCACGGTGTCCGAGCCGATCGTGCTGGCGCGTATCCTGTGTCCTTCCGAGTACATCGGAAACGTACAGAAGCTTTGCCATGAGCGACGGGGTGTTTTCAGGGGGATGAGCTACCTCGATACGCAACGCGTGGAGCTCGACTTCGAACTGCCGCTCTCGGAGATCGTGCTCGACTTTTACGATCGTCTCAAGAGTGGTACGCGCGGATACGCTGCGCTCGACTACGAGTTCAAAGAATATCGGCCGGACAATCTGGTGCGACTCGATATCCTCGTGAACGGAGATCCGGTCGACGCGTTCAGCGTGATTATCCATGAGAGCAAGGCCTACGAGCACGGGCGCAATCTGGTCAGCAAGCTCAAGGAGTTGATCCCGCGGCAGCAGTTCGGCGTCGCGCTCCAAGCTGCGATCGGCAACGATGTGGTAGCGCGCACGAACGTGAAGGCGCTGAGAAAGAACGTCACTGCGAAGTGTTACGGCGGCGACATCAGCCGGAAGCGCAAGCTCCTCGAGAAGCAGAAAGAGGGGAAGAAGCGGATGAAGCAGGTTGGCTCGGTCGAGATCCCGCAGGAGGCATTTCTTGCGGTCTTGAATCTCGGCGACTGACGTCCGGGACATGCGAGTCGTGATGCCGAGCGCCATCGCTGGGGAGGACGATCGGTGAGTGCGCGCTGGTTGATCGGAGTCGATATCGGCGGGACGAATACGGTTGTCGCGGCCGTTCCTTATCAGGGCGGGGAGCCGGCCGCGATCCGGACGGTCTCGACGCGACCAGAGCGGGGTGCCGAGGCTGCCGTTGCCGACATCGCGACGATGACGGAGGCCGTGATCACGGAGGTGCTCTCCGAGGAGGGAGGGACTCGCCAGGACGTACTGGGTGTGGGCATCGGATGCCCGGGCCCGCTCGACCTCCAGAAGGGGATCGTGGGTTCGACTCCGAATCTGAAGTGGGACGGCTTTCCCATCCGCGATCGAGTGAGCGAGGCGCTCGGGCTTCCTGCATCTCTCGACAATGACGCCAACTGCGCGACGTACGGTGAGTGGTGGCAGGGCGCGGGTCGGGACACGCGTTCCCTCTTGGGTGTGACGCTGGGCACCGGAATTGGAGGTGGCTTCATCGAGGATGGCCGACTCCTGCGCGGCGCCAGCGGAAGCGCGTGTGAGATCGGCCATACCACGATCGATCTCAACGGTCGTCGATGCGGTTGCGGGAATGACGGGTGTCTGGAGGCCTACGCTTCCGGGCCGAACATCGCGGCACGTGCCCGCGAGGGATTGGAGGGCGGCGCATCCTCGCTCCTGCCTGAGTTGGTCGATGGTGACCTGGAGCGGATCACGGCTGCGACGGTCTACGAGGCCCTGACGCGTGGAGACGACTACGCGAGAGGGATCATGACGGAGACGGCGGAATTTCTCGGGGTCGGTCTGGCCAACCTGGTCAATACGCTGAACCCCGAGATGATCGTCGTCGTTGGAGGGGTCACCCGGGCAGGGGAGCACCTTTTCGGTCCGCTCCGTGCCGAAGTTCGCCGCCGGGCGTTTGGAAGCGCTGTCGACGCGTGCGTGATCGTACCGGGCGTGCTACCGGAGACTGCCGGAGTGATCGGGGCCGCCGGTGTGTTCGTTATGGAGCGCCGCCGCTGACCGGCACACTGGGGGTAATCGGCACACTCGTGTGGGACCGCATCTTCCCTCACCGGGAGGTCGACTCCGCACCGGAAGAGATGGTGGGGTGGGGCGGCGTAGGGTACGCGCTGTCCGCCGCCGCGGCGACGGTGCCGCCCGGTTGGTCGGTGTTGCCGATCGTGAAGGTCGGGCACGATCTGGCGCGTGAGGCCGATGCATGGTTGGCGACTCTTCCCCGGGTGGATCGGTCCGCGGTCATGGTCGTGCCCGAGCCGAACAACCGAGTGACGATCCGTTACCAGGACGCGGCCGAGCGCACGGAGCGGCTCGAGGGTGGGGTCCCCCCGTGGTCGTGGACTGAACTCGCAGGGATCGTCGGAGGTTGCGACGCGTTGCTCGTGAACTTCATCTCGGGTCACGAGGCGAGCCTCGATACGTGCCGCTCCCTTCGTGCAGGATTCACCGGTCCGATCCATGCCGATCTGCACTCGCTCTTTCTCGGCTCCCGGGCCGACGGGACTCGGGTTCCTCGTCCGATCCCGGATCTCGGTGGGTGGCTCTCGTGCTTCGACTCCGTTCAGATGAATGAGGTGGAGATGAGCCTGGCCCGCGCGTCCTCCGACGATGTCGAGGAATTCCTGCGAGGTACCGTCGACCATGGGCCGTCGGTGGCGATCGCCACACTGGGAGCGGGTGGTGTCGTCTGGGCCGAGCGGATCGGGGCGCGAACCACGACCGGAAGCGTTACCATTTCTGCGCCCCGACGGGGCGATCCAACCGGGTGCGGTGACGTGTGGGGAGGGGCGTTCGTTGCTCGACGTCTCTCGTCTGGTTCGGTTGGCGGAGCGGCAGAGCTTGCGACGCGACTCGCCACTCGAAGTGTGGAGCATCGAGGCGCCGAAGGGCTGTACGACCTATTGAATCGCGAGGTATCCCTCTGAACGTCATCGCCGTACCCGGATCGCTCGACCATCGCACGATCGACGTATTCCTCGACGAGGTCATGGAACGTCGGGGTGAGCGGACACTCCTCGATGCCCGCCACCTGCGCTGGGTCGATCCCGATGGCATGGTCGGTCTGCTTCTCGCCGGCTCGATCGCGGGGCGAGAGCAGAGCGTACTGCCACGGCTCGGGCTGCCGGAGAGCGCGGACGTCACTGGATATCTCTCGCGCATGGGCTTCTTCGAGGCTGCGTACGGTGTGTTCGATTTTGAAGCCCCTGCGCGACGGTCGGCCGGGGGGCGTTCCGACGTCCTCCTGGAGATCACGTCCGTCGCTTCGAACGCCGATGTTCACGGCGTGGTCGATCGGGTTCAGGGACAGGCTGGAATGATCCTGTCCTCCAAGCTGGGCTACCCAGCCTCCGCCGCCGTGCAATTCTCCGTGATGCTGTCGGAACTGTGCCAGAACATCATCGAGCACGCCGAAGCGCCGGGGTGGGTGGCCGCACAGTCGTACAACTGGGCGAAGCGCCTCGGACGCTTTGTGGTCGTGATCTCCGTGATGGACCTGGGACGCGGCTTCCGCGGCTCGCTTATGGAAGAGCACTCGGCCCGCTACGGTGACCGATGGGGCGACGCGACTGCGCTCGAAGCTGCATTCCTCCACGGCCTCACTCGCTTCCCGGACTCCGGTCGCGGGCAAGGAATCCAGCAGATTCGACGTCAGGTGAGGAAGTGGGATGGGGCGATCACGATCCGCAGTGGTACGGCTCGAATCGGGCAGGTGCCGGAGTGGGACGACACGCCTCCCCTGGTCGATGGTCTGTCCCCGTTGCCCGGAGCCCAGATCAGCATCGTGCTACCGGCCATGGTGCGCGATCCGGATATGCGGGGGGGCGCGTGAAAGAGCTACCGCGCGACCCGATTTCGATCGACGTCAACGAAGTTCTCGGCGAGGTGTTGGGCGACGTACGTAAGAGCGTCACTTCCCTGTATTCCAGCCTTGTCACTCGGCAGACCGGCCGCGCTGTTCGCGCTGCGATCGAGATGCAACTCGTCGGGGCGGGGACGGTCTCGCTTTCGCTCATCGACTTCTCCGAAGTTGCGATTATCGACTTCTCCTGCGCCGACGAGGTCGTCGCAAAGCTGCTCCAGCAGTACCTCGACGAGGGGCCTCCTGACGCGTTTTTCGTCTTCCGCGGTGTCCACGAACCGCACCGGGATCAGATCGAAACCGTGCTCCGGCGTCAGGGGCTCGCGGCCGTGGTCGAGTCCCATCCCGGGATCTTCGCAGTCGCGGGTGAGCACTCTGACCGGGAAGGGCATGTGTGGACAGTCCTGGAGGAGCGCGGAAGCGTGACGGAAGAAGAAATCGAGCAGCTGTTTCCCTCGACCAGCGACCGGGACGCACTGACGGGTCTGGTTCTTCGCGGACTCGCCTTCCGCAGCCACGGCTCCGGCCGAATCACGGCCTTGAGTCGACTCGTTCACCATCTTCTGTGAGCCACGAGCCCATGTCTGACGAGCGTACCGACCGTCATGGCCCTGCGACGTTAGGAATCCATGGGCGGGAGCCTCATCCGATTCCCGGGGCACCGGTCGTTCCCCCTATCGTCCAGAGCGCCACGTTCCACTGGGCCACCCCGGAGGACGGCGAACTCCTGTACAGCCGGTATGGCAACAATCCGAACCAGCTGCAGGTGAGCCGGAAGATCGCGGCGCTCGAGGGTGCCGAAGCCTCGATTGCGCTCGCTAGCGGAATGGGGGCGACTGCGATGGCGTTACTCGCGGTGCTCGAGTCGGGCGATCACGTGGTGGCATCGTCTCGTCTGTACGGGGCCACACATGCGCTACTCTCGTCCGAGCTTCCCCGCAGGGGCGTCGAAACCACCTTCGTCGATCCGGATGAGGGAGACTGGGAAGGCGCGATGCGGCCGAACTCTAAGGTGGTCTTCCTCGAGATTCCGACGAATCCCACGCTCCGGATCATGGACCCACGACCGGTGGTGGAGATGGCACGGGCGAGGGGACTCACAGTCATGTGCGACGCCACCTTCGCTTCACCCGTGAATTTCCAGACGCTCTCCGTGGGAATCGACGTGGTGATTCAGAGTGCGACCAAGTATCTGGGAGGGCACTCCGACTTGATCGCCGGTGCGGTCTCCGGTCGGAAAGAGTTCATCGATCGAGTCACGCGCATGTCGCATCTGTATGGCCCCGCGTTAGACCCGCACAACGCATTCCTGCTGGACCGCGGGATTCGCACACTCGATACACGAGTGCGGACGCATAACGCGAACGCCGGGACGATCGCACAGTGGTTCGAGAGACGCCCTGGCGTCGCGCGGGCGATCTATCCAGGGCTCGCTTCGCACCCTGACCATGAACTCGCCCAGGAGCTCTTCTCCGGCTTCGGGGGCATGGTCAGCATCGTGCTCGAGGGCGGGGGAGAGGCGGCGGACCGCTTCATGCGCCGCCTGCGGCTGGCGATGGCCGCTCCGAGCCTCGGGGGGGTCGAGACGCTCGTGTCGCAGCCCCGATGGACGTCCCATGCCGGCCTCTCGGCCGACGAGCGGGAGACGCAGGGGATTCCGGACGGATTCGTCCGACTCAGTATCGGACTCGAGAACCCTGAGGACCTGATCGCGGACTTCGATCAGGCGTTGGCCTAAAGACTACGCTCAGACTTCGTCGAGGAACGGATACCGGTAGTCCTTTGCCGGCACGAAGTTCTCTTTGATCGACCGCGCGCTGACCCAGCGCAGCAGATTCGTCATCGACCCGGCCTTGTCGTTCGTTCCCGAGGCCCGCGCACCCCCGAAGGGCTGCTGTCCTACGACGGCCCCGGTGGGCTTGTCGTTGATGTAGAAGTTGCCCGCGGCCTGATCGAGGCGATCCGTGGCCGCTCGGATCGTTCTGCGATCCTTCGCGAAGATTGCGCCCGTGAGTGCGTATGGGGACGTCTCATCGACGAGATCGAGCGTCTCTTCCCACTTGTCGTCGTCGTATACGTAGACCGTGATCACCGGTCCGAAGATCTCGTCGCACATGGAGATGTAGTCGGGCTTCTTGGCCACGATGATCGTGGGGCGAACGAACCAGCCTTCAGAATCGTCACACTCACCGCCCACGAGGATGTCGGCATCGTCCGACGCCCGAGCACCCTCGATGTACGACTTGATCTTGTCGAACGACTTCTGGTCGATGACCGCGTTCACGAAGTTCGAGAAGTCACGGACATCACCCATGGTGAGCGAGGCGGTCTCCTCGGCGAGGGGGCCCTTCAACTCCTCCCACATGCTGGCCGGGATGTAGGCCCTCGAGGCCGCGCTGCACTTCTGACCCTGGTACTCGAAGGCGCCGCGCACGATCGCAGTCCGCACGGCTTCGATATCGCCGGAAGGATGGACGGCGATGAAGTCCTTGCCGCCCGTCTCCCCCACGATCCTCGGATACCCGCGATAGGTGTCCATATTGTCGCCGATCGTCTTCCAGATGCTCTTGAACACGGAGGTCGAACCGGTGAAATGGACTCCGGCGAAGGTCGACTGGGTCATAACCTTCTTGGTGACTTCCACGGGGTCGCCCGGGACCATGTTGATCACGCCCGGCGGCAGGCCGGCCTCCTCGAACAGCTGCATCACGTAATAGTTCGACAGCATCGCCGAATGAGACGGCTTCCAGACCGACACATTGCCCATCATCGCCGGCGTCCCCGGCAGATTCGCACCAATCGCGGTGA
>JBDGVS010000085.1:0-8507 GCA_039585535.1 Gemmatimonadota bacterium
GTCTTCACGCAGCCTGCGCACCTTGAGCAGGCCGCTGGCCGTGATCTCACTCCTGAGGAAAGCGACGCACATCGGGCTTCGTATGTGCGTCGTGTCCTGGCAACCGAGGGCGACGTGACCGCGATCGAAGGATCAGCGGCTGACGACCCGCTCTCCGACCGGCCCTAGACGGGTATATGAACTACAACTTCACCGACCGAGTTCGGAAAGTCCTGGCGATGGCCCGCGAAGAGGCCATCCGTCTTCAGCACGACTACGTGGGAACCGAGCACATCCTGCTCGGCCTCATCCGCGAAGGCGAAGGCGTTGCCTCGGCCGTCCTGCAGAATCTGAGCGTTGACCTTGAGCAGATCCACGAGCGGGTGGAGGAGTCGGTCCGAAAGGGCAAGGCGACCATCGCGCTCGGCGAGCTGCCGTACACGTCCCGGGCCAAGAAGGTGCTCGAATTCGCGATGGCCGAGGCCCGCGATTTCAACCACTCCTATGTCGGGACGGAGCACCTCCTCCTGGGATTGCTCCGGGAAGAGAAAGGCATCGCTGCTCAGGTCCTGAACTCGCTCGGTGTCACGCTCGATGAGGCGCGCGGCGAGACGCTCAAGGTGCTGGGATCGGAGATGTCACCCTCTGAGCCTGCGGGTATCGGTGGGGGCACGCCCGAGGGCACCCCGGGTGCTGCGTCCGGGAAGCCCGGCGAGAAGAAGTCCAAGACTCCCGCGCTCGACCACTTCTGTCGGGATCTCACCGTCCTCGCGGCGGAAGAGAAGCTGGATCCGACGATCGGTCGCGCTGAAGAGATCGAGCGGGTGATCGAGATCCTCTGCCGTCGAAAGAAGAACAACCCCGTCCTCATCGGTGAGCCCGGAGTTGGAAAGACGGCACTCGTCGAAGGCCTCGCGCAGATCATCGCGGCGGGAGAGGTGACCGAGGCACTCAAGGACCATCGTGTCCTCGCCCTCGACATGGCGGCGGTCATCGCCGGTACGAAGTATCGGGGTCAGTTCGAAGAGCGCCTCAAGGCGGTCATGAACGAGATCCAGCAGAGCAAGACCGTCATCCTCTTCATCGATGAGCTTCACACGCTCGTCGGTGCGGGTGCGGCCGAGGGCGCGATCGATGCCTCGAACATGCTCAAGCCGGCCCTCGCCCGCGGGGAGCTTCAGTGCATCGGAGCTTCGACCCTGAACGAGTACCGGAAGTACATCGAGAAGGACGGCGCTCTCGAACGCCGTTTCCAGCCGGTAATCGTCGATCCGCCGGCCGTCGAAGAGACGGTAGAGATCCTGAAGGGGCTTCGCGGCCACTACGAGGATCATCACCGTGTGATCATCCCTGACGATGCGCTCGAGCATGCTGCGAAGCTTTCCGATCGCTACATCACGGATCGCTTCCTGCCCGACAAGGCGATCGACGTCATCGATGAGGCAGGGGCCCGCGCGCGCATCGCGAGCCAGGTCCCCCCTGCGGACGTCGAAGAACTCAAGGAACAGCTCGCGGAGATCGCTGGCCGAAAGGAAGAGGCCATCGGGGATCAGGACTTCGAGCGCGCAGCGGAGTTGCGTGACGAGGAGCGCGAGTTCAGTCAGCAGATTCGGGCCCGTAAGGACGCGTGGGAAGAAGAGCGAAAGCAGCATCGTCCCTCCATCACTACCGAGGAGGTCGCCTTCATCGTCGGTCGCTGGACCGGGATTCCCGTGCAGCGGATTCGTCAGACGGAGTCCGAGCGCCTCGTGCACATGGAGGACGAACTGCACAAGCAGATCGTCGGCCAGCATGACGCGATCACGGCGATCAGTCGCGCTATCCGACGGAGTCGTGCGGGGCTGAAAGACCCGCGTCGTCCCATCGGTTCGTTCATCTTTTCCGGGCCCACTGGCGTCGGAAAAACTGAGCTGGCACGCGCGCTCGCGGAGTTCCTCTTCGACGATCGCGAGGCGCTGATTCGCGTCGATATGAGCGAGTACATGGAGAAGTTCTCCGTATCCCGCCTCATCGGTGCGCCTCCGGGATACGTCGGATACGAGGATTCGGGAGCGCTCACGAAGGCCGTACGCCGGCGCCCCTACTCGGTGGTCTTGCTCGACGAGATCGAGAAGGCACACCCGGATGTGTTCAATATCCTCCTTCAGGTCCTCGATGAAGGCCACCTGACGGACAACTACGGACGGGTGATTGATTTCAAGAACACCGTCCTCATCATGACCTCGAATCTCGGCGCCCGGGATATCGGCAAGGGTGGTGGACTTGGCTTCCAGACGGCCGATCCGCAGACGAGCTATCAGGTCATGAAGGACAAGGTCCAGCAGGAGATCGAACGGGCGTTCAACCCCGAGTTCTTGAATCGTGTCGACGACACCATCGTCTTCCACCCGCTGTCGAAGCCGGAGATCGGCGAGATCATCCACATCCTCATGAAGGACGTGCGTGCACGTCTGGGCGAGGAGGGGATCACACTGCGCTTTACGGATCCGGCGATCGAGTTTCTGGTCGACGAAGGCTACGACGAGAAGTTCGGTGCTCGTCCGCTTAAGCGGGCGATCCAGCGCCATCTCGAGGATCCGCTATCCGAGAAGATTCTTCAGGCAGAGTTCAGCAACGGGGACGAGATCGAAGTCGATTTCGACCCCGACGGACCCGGCCTCATCCTGCGGGCGGAGTCGGCGACCAAGACGTGAGGCACGTGGGCCCCCGAATCCTTCGACGCATTGGGAAGGCCACCGCGTTAGCGGCGGCCTTCTTCGCCGTGGCAGCAACTCTGCCAACTACAAGTGTCGAAGCTCAACAGCAGGGTCAGGCCAATGGCCTGGTCCTCGTCGACTCGATCGAAGTCGCCGGAAATCAGCGTATTCAGACGCAGAACATTCTGGCGCTCTTCGCGATCCAGCAGGGGCAGGAGATCACGTACCGCGCGGTTCAGCGCGGGACGAAGGAGCTTCTGAACACCGGCCAGTTCGACGATGTGATCATTCGGGCTCGTGGTGGTGAGGGAGGGACGCCCTACATCCTCACGATCCAGGTGGTCGAAGCTCCGCTCGTGCGGAGCGTGTCGATCCAGGGCCTTCAAAACGTCTCGGCGCGTGCGGTGCGGGATACGACCGGCCTGAATTCGGGCTTCCCGCTGAGCCAACAGCGCATCCTGGATGCGAAGGCGTTTATCCGATCGGAACTCGCCGCGGAGGGAATTCCGTTTGCCGAGATCAACGAACGACTCGAGCCGGTCGAAGGGGCCGACAACGAGATCTCACTGATCCTCGAAGTCTCCGAGGGGCAGCGCGTGACCGTCGCCGACGTAATCGTGACGGGGAATGAGGGCATCATCGAGTACGACATCAAAGGGGTGATGGCGACTCAGGCAGAGGGCTTCTGGTGGTTCCGCAGCGGCGGATACGACCAAAACGTCTTCCAGGCCGACATGGATGTGAATCTCCCTCGGTTGTATCGAACTCAGGGCTTTCTGGACTTCGAGGTAGTGAGTGACTCCCTGATCGTCGATCCGCAGACGGGAAAGGCGCGTCTAGAGGTCACGATCGAAGAGGGGCCGCAGTATCGCCTCGGAACCTTTGCGATCGAGGGCAACACAGTCTTCGATGATGCGCAGCTCGAGGGACTCTTCCGCGAGAGTCGCGGCGGGGGTGTACTCGGCATGCTCGGACTCTCGGGCGGTAGCGTCGTCAATCAGGAAGGTGAGGTATTCGACGCTGAGGCCTTCAACGAGGCCATCATGGCCGTCCAGGAGCAGTATCGGAACGAGGGGTACCTGTACGTTCAGGTGAATCCCGTCGTCGATATCCGCGAAGGTGAGGACGGTGAAGGACCACTGGTCGATGCCAGTTGGCAGATCACCGAGGGCACGCCTGCGGTCGTCAATCGGGTCAACATCGCCGGTAACGAGTACACGTACGAATGGGTCATCCGGAACCAGATGTTCATCTTTCCTGGCGACGTCTACAGCCAGGCGCGTCTGATCCAGACGTACCAGAACATCTCCGCCCTCGGCTTCTTCGAGGCGCCGTTGCCGTTCCCGGAGGTCGTGCCGCTCGATAACGGTGACGTCGATATCACATTCACTGTGATCGAGAAGCAGACTGGCTCGGTGAACTTCGGTACGTCGGTCGGTGGTGGCGTGGGGCTCTCCGGGTTCATCGGGTACGAGCAGCCCAACCTCTTCGGGCAGGCGAAGGCCGGCTCGCTGCGCTGGGACTTCGGGAAGTACATCAACGCGTTCGAGCTGTCGTACACCGATCCGTCGATCTTCCAGTCGCGGACGTCGGCGACCGTTACGCTCTTCAACTCCCGCGACCGTTTCTTCCAGTTCTCGACCGGACGACGGAAGCGGATCGGGACGAGTATCCGCTTTGGCTTCCCGTGGCAGGGCTCCCAGTACACGCGACTCTTCGTCGGATATGCCATCTCGCGGACGAAGTACGAATTGTTCAACGATGTGGACGATACGTCGCTCTTCGGCCGTCCTCCGGGTGTACAGAGCCAGGTCTCGATCGGGGTCACGCGTCAGACGCTGGACCACCCGATCTTCCCGACGGTGGGCTCTCGCCAGAATATCACGCTCGAGCAGAACGGTGGATTCCTGGGGGGTGACGGCGACTTCCAGCGGATTCTCGGAGACGGGACGTGGTGGGTTCCGGTCGGCGGATTCGGTGGGGACGCACAGACTGGTGGCGGAGGGATTCGTTTCGCTCTCGGCCTCACACTGCGGGCGGGTGCGATTTTCGGCGATGCGACAGCCTTCCCGTTCGACCGTTTCTGGATGGGTGGCGTACAGTTCGGCCAGAATCTCCGCGGCTATGACGAGACGTCGATTACGCCCGGTGGATACTTCCCGGAGGCATCGAATGACATCACGGACATCGACCGGCTGGGTGATGCCTTCTTCAGCCTGACCGCGGAATACGCGGTACGGCTCGGAGGACAGGTTGGTATGCACGTGTTCTACGATGCGGGGCGCGTCTGGTCGGATCCACGACAGTTCGATCCGCAGACGCTTTTCCGTGGTGCAGGCGCGGGAGTCCAGCTCGTCACCCCGTTTGGGCCGCTCGGACTGGATTACGCCTACGGCTTCGACCGCAACTTCCCGGGGGGGCAGCTCCACTTCCGGATGGGACCGGGCATGTAGCCCGCTGACTGTACTTCGTTGAGCGTCCATTAGACATTTAACGGCTTTGGTGCACGTCCTTTGAGGTCGTCGCGCCTGGAACACGGGAACACATCGGGCTGGCGGGGAATACGAACCGTTGGCGGTATGACACGACATTGGAGTAACGACATGCGACGCACCTCTTTCGCGCTTCTGGCGCTGGCCCTTCTCCTCCCGGCAGGGGCGGTCGAGGCGCAGACGCTCAAGATCGCTTATGTCAATTCCCAGGAGATCCTGCTTCAGGCTCCGGGGGCCGAAGCCGCGCAGCTGGCTTTCGAGGCTGAGATGACGGCCTATCAGACAGAGATCGCTCAGTTGGAAACCGAGCTCCAGAACATGGAGACCGCACTGCAGCAGCAGTCGCTGACGCTTTCGCCGGAGGCCCGTGCGAATCGGGAGCAACAGCTTCAGGCGAAGTTCCAGGAGTACCAGCAGCGTGCTGGCCAGCTCCAGGACGTGGCGAACCAGCGGCGGGCCGCGCTGATTCAGCCCGTGATGGACAACATCACGGCGATAATCGAGACGATCCGGGAAGAAGGCGCCTACTCGATCATCCTCGACGCAGCCGCAGGATCACTCGTTTCTGCCGACCCCGCGCTCGACCTCACCCAAGAGGTGATTACGCGGCTCCAGGCGAATACGGGTGCCGATCGCTGATCCGCTCGACGTTTCCGTAACGATGGCCGGGCCGCTGAGCCTCGAGGCGATCGCCGACCTGGTCGGCGGTCGCCTCGTCGGCGGTGGTACAGGGCTGATTGAGGGAATTCGTCCGATCGGCGAAGGAGGACCGGGCGAGATCGAGTTTCTCGCCGGGAGACGTTACGTCGAGTATCTGGGTGACTCGGCACCCGCGGGCTATCTCGTGTCCGCGGATCTCGAAGAGCAGCTTCCATCACACGCCCCGAGAGTGGTGGTTCAGGAAGCTCATTTCGCACTCCGGCTTCTGCTCGGTCACTTCTTCCCGGAGCAGGCCTGGCTCCCGGGAGTTCATCCCACGGTGGTCCTCGGCGAGGGCGTCGTGGTGGGGGACGGGGTGGCGCTCGGGCCTTACGTCGTGATCGGTGCAGGCTCCCGAATCGGAGCTCGGACGCGCATCGACGCCCACTGTGTTCTCGGCCCCAATACGACCGTAGGTGAAGGGTGTCACCTGCACCCTCAGGTCGTTACGTATGCCAACACGGAGATCGGAGACGCTGTCGTGCTTCATTCCGGGGTCCGTCTCGGCGTGGATGGCTTCGGCTACGTCTTCACCGAGGGGCAGCACGCGAAGGTTCCCCAGGTCGGACGCGTCGTCATCGAATCCGGGGTGGAGATCGGCGGCAATGCGACGATCGACCGAGGGTCTATCGGCGACACGCGGATCGGAGCGGGGTCGAAGCTCGACAATCTCGTCCATGTCGGGCACAACGTCCGGATCGGGGCTCTCTCTCTTGCCGCCGCTCTAGTCGGCCTCGCAGGATCGGGGCGGATCGGCAAAGGTGTCGTTTTCGGTGGTCAGGCAGGAATGGGTCCGCACATTGAGGTCGGCGACGGAGCCGTCGTGGCGGGAAAGGCGGGCGTGACGCGCGACGTTGCGGCGGGTGAGACCGTGTCGGGGTACCCGGCCCGGCCACACCGCGAGCAACTCAGGCAGGACGCGAGAGTGAGCCGCATTGCGAAGCTGCAGGCAAGAGTCGTGGAGCTCGAGAAGACTCTGGCCCGTCAGCGCGACGAGCGTGGGCCGGGGTCGAGTGGGTGAGGACCCGCCTTCCCGTTACCTTTTTTGCGTTGACTCGACTTCGCGTCGCCTGCCTTTCAGAGATAGTTGCCCATGAGTCGCCCCGCCCAGCGAACCATCGCGCGCGAGGTAAGTCTCGACGGAGTGGGCGTCCACTCAGGTGAGTCCGCCAGTCTGACCTTCCGCCCCGCCGAGCCGGGCACAGGCGTTCGTTTCCGCCGGGTCGATCTCGATGGGTGTCCCGAGATTCAAGCGCACGTCGATCAGGTCGTCGCCACCGAGTTGGGAACGACGATCGGAACGGACGCTGTTCGGGTGCTCACCATCGAACACGTCATGGCGGCACTCGCCGGGCTTCAGATCGACAACGTGCTCGTGGAACTCGACGGCCAGGAGATCCCGATTCGGGACGGCTCCTTCGCCGACTATTGCACAGCCCTGGAGAGCGCAGGGGCCGAGGAGCAGGACCAGGAAGCTGTCGTCTTCTCTCTCGCTGGGGTGGTTCAGGCCGAGGGAAGCAACGGTTCGTCCTACGTCGCGACCCCGGCTTCCGGTGGCCTTCGCGTCTCGGCGACGATCGACTTCGAACATCCGACGATCGGCCGCAGCTATGGGTCCTTCGTGCTCGATCCGACATCCTTCCGGGAGGAGATCGCGAGGGCGCGGACCTTCGGCTTCATGGCCGACGCGGAAGCCCTTCATGCTCGTGGACTCGCCCTGGGCGCATCCCTCGACAACGCGGTCGTAATCGGGGACGAAGGGGTCATGAACGACGGCCTTCGCTTCGAGGACGAGTTTCTGCGCCATAAGGTCGGTGATGTCGTTGGCGATCTGGCGCTCCTCGGTGGGCGTCTCGATGCGCACGTCGTCGCGGACCGCCCGAGCCACGAAGGGAATCTCGGGTTGGCCCGAGCGATCCAGACCCATGTGCGCCGGTCGCAGGGCGTCGTGGCGGACGTGACACGCATCATGGAGTTCATGCCGCACCGGTACCCCATGCTGCTCGTCGATCGAATCATCGACTTCGTTTCCGGCGAGAGCATCGTCGGCATCAAGAATGTGACGATCAACGAACCCTTCTTTCAGGGGCATTTCCCCGGTCATCCGATCATGCCAGGAGTCCTCATCGTCGAGGCAATGGCACAGTGTGGCGGCCTTCTCTTGATGGACCAGGTGGAGGACCATAAGAAGAAAGTCGTGTACTTCATGACGATGGATAAGGTGAAGTTCCGGCAGCCCGTAACTCCTGGCGACACAATCGTTTTCGAGCTTCAGGTCATACAGCTTCGACGCAATGTGTGCCGAATGGCGGGTCGTGGGGTAGTGGATGGTACGGTGGTTGCAGAGGCTGAGTTCATGGCTCGAATCATGGATGCATGAGATGGCGGATCCGGTAGCGGTAGATACCCGTGGGGAGACCAGCGTGCACCCGACAGCCATCGTCGATGACGCGGCTCAGCTCGGCGCCGGCGTAACTGTCGGACCGTGGGCACTCCTCGGACCGGGTGTCGTGGTCGGAGACGGTACGGTGATCGGGCCGCGCGTCTACGCCGAGCGAGATACGCACATCGGCGAGGACTGCTTTAGCGCCAACGGGGCAGTGCTCGGCACCGATCCCCAGGACCTCAAGTTCAAGGGCGA
>JBDGVS010000086.1:0-8399 GCA_039585535.1 Gemmatimonadota bacterium
ATCAGACGTCTCAGCAGGACTTTCTGATCGAGATGCTCGGGACGTTGACCTCGGAGTGGGCTGCTCTCGAGGGGAGGCTCCCCGGTTGAGTCGAGGTAGGACAGTACCTGCCGTTTCGAGGCGGCGGACGCCGCGCGGGTGGTCGCTGGTTGCGACCACCCGCTGCGGGGCTCCGGTGTACACGCCAAAGGACCCGAAGCGCCGCCGCGAACTCTTCTCGGACTGTGTCGCGTACGTGGACCGGGGTGCGGTGTGGGTGCGGTCGAAAACGGCATGGCTGAGGGATCGCCGGCTGCGGCTCCACGAGGAGACGCACCTCCGGCAGATTGCCTTTCTGGGGGAGGACCGCTTCAAAGTGCTCTACTGGGCGTTCTCTCATCTCGGTTACTGGTTGAACCCTTTCGAGATCGCGGCCCGTTTGCAGGAGTGCCGCTGACATGAGCTACCTGGCGTTGTATGGGCTCACGGCCCTCGGCTTCTTTGCGATCGACTTCGTCTGGCTGACCCGAATCGCCCAAGGCTTTTACCAGACGCATCTCGGCCACTATTTGCGGCCTGATCCCGTCATATGGGCGGCTGTGGCCTTCTACTCCGTGTATCTGGCCGGAGTGGTGGTCTTCGCGGTGTTGCCCGGGCTCGAGGCGGGAACGGTGGTTCGGGCTGCCGCCATGGGTGCCCTCTTCGGTCTGGTCGCGTACGCCACGTTCGACCTGACCTGCATGGCACTGTTCAGAGACTTCCCGGTCATCGTGGTCGTGGTCGACCTGATCTGGGGCACGATTCTGACGTCGGGGACGGCGACACTCGGCTATTTCGCGGGGCGTTGGCTCGGATTCTGACCGCCGGACGCCGGATGTCCGGTCAGGGCGTACCCGCCCCCATAGCTCGATTCGACGCCACGAGTGCGTCGTAGACCAGTCCTCGCATCATCGGATTGATCGGGACTCCGCCGTAGGGGTCGTACTGCGTCCAGGCGAAGGCGACGATCTCCTCCGTCGGGTCGACCCAGAAGTACGTGTTCATCACACCCGCCCACCAGAAGAGCCCGGGCGTATCACCCGTGACAGAGACGGCGAGGCCAAGGCCGAAGCCGTCGGTCGGAGCCGGGCCCGCCTGAGACGCGACGTCCACGAGTTGATTGGTGGTCATCTCGCGGACGGTTTCCGCGCGCAGGAGCCGAACCCCGTCGAGCTCGCCCTCGTTCAGAAGCATCTGGGCGAAGCGTAGGTAGTCCATCGCGGTGGATGTGAGGCCGCCGCCACCGGAGTACCAGGTCGGCTCGTGGGTGAAGGGGCCCGTCTTCGGTGAGTCCACCATCTGCAGCCCGCCTTCCCCGCGGCCGTACACCGCTGCGAAGTGATCGAGGTTCTCGGGTGCAACGTGAAAGTCGGTTTCGTCCATACCGAGCGGCTCGAATATCCGCGACTGGAAGAAGGTTCGCAGCGACACACCGGAGGCCACCTCGACCACGCGCCCGAGCACGTCGGTCGAGAGGCTGTAGTTCCAGCGCGTGCCCGGATCCATCAAGAGTGGGAGTTCCGCCACGCGGTCGACGAACTGGGCCAGATTCAGACCAGACTGCGGGTCCAGGACGGCGCCCAACTCCGCGAGGTACATCCGATCGACGGGCGAATCACCGAAGACGCCGTAGGTGAGTCCCGACGTGTGCCGCAGTAGATCTCGGATGGTGATCGCGCGACTCGGGGCTCTCAGCGTGCCGTTGTCGTACACCTGCGCGTCCGAGAAGGCGGGTATGTACGCGCCGAGAGGGTCGTCCAGCCCCACTGCACCATCCTCGACGAGCATCATGACCGCTGTGCTCGTGATCGGTTTCGTCATCGAGTAGATACGGAAGACGTCGTTCGGTTCGAGCGGATCGCCGAGAACCCGGAAGCCATACGCCTCCCAATGCACGATGACTCCCTCTCGGGCGACCAACGTCATCACACCCGCCGTCCGGCCGCTGTCCAAGAGCTCCTGCATCGCGGGCCCGATGCGTGCCAGGCCTTCCGAAGAGAGTCCCACCGCCTCGGGACTCCCGAATGTGAGTGCCGGGCGTCGGGCGTCGACAGCGCCTTGATCGAATGGTGCGCAGGCGATCGAGAGCAGCGCGAGCGTTGATAACACGGCCGAGTGCCGGCGGGGGCGTCGTGACTGGGGCACGGTTCGATCCCTCGGAAGGAGGAGGAGCGGAAGGGCGGAAACAACTTCGGATCCCGTCGCACCCCACGCCAACGCGCGGTAGCTTGCCGACATGACAATGAGGACGGAAAGACGAATCGCTGCGCCACTCCGGGCGCGGGCCCTCGTGCTGGCCGCGGGCGGGCTCGGGCTCGGCCTCGTCGCGTGCGCGGAAGCCCCGGACGAGGATCGCTTCGTCCCGGTAGCAGACGTTCAGGAGGTCATGCTCCACATCGTCGAACCGGCGGCCCAGCAGTACTGGGGCGCGGTAGGATGGATCCTCGACTTCGAGGGCGAGCACTACATCCACCCTCAGTCCGAAGAGGAGTGGCTCGAGATCGAGAATGCAGCGTTCATGGTCGCCGAAGCCGGTAACCTGCTGATGATTCGGGAGCGAGCGCTCGACGACGGCCCGTGGATGGTGATGGCTCAGGCCCTCGTCGAAGTCGGACGCCGATCGCTCGAGGTCGCCGAGGCGAAGGATGAGCAGGGGGTCTTCGATCTCGGCGCGGAAATGTACGCGGTGTGCTCTGCGTGCCACGCCGCGTACTCGCCGGAGATCCTGCGCCCGAATGACGACCGCTCCGTCGCGGAGGGCGAGGTGCCGGGCGAATGATCGTCGGCATCCTCGAGTGGGTGGGCAGCACGAAGTGGAGCGTGATGTTGCTCGAGTCTTACTACGCCTGGCCTCTCCTCGAGTCGACGCACGTGGTCACTCTCGCGTTCTTCGTGGGGACAGCACTCATGATGGACCTGCGTCTCGTCGGCATCGCCTTCCCCGGAGTGCCGGTCACCGCGTTCACGGGGCGGCTCCTGCCATGGACTCGATTCGCTTTCGCGCTCATGGTCACGACCGGCTTGCTTCTCTTCTACTCATCCCCGCTGCGCTACTACAACAACATCTTCTTCCGCTTGAAGATCGTGTTGCTGATGGCGGCGGGGCTGAACATCTGGCTCTTCCATTCGCGCATTCATCTCAAGGTCGCGGAGTGGGAGAATGACCTGAGGCCGCCGCGGGCTGCGCGGATCGCCGGCCTGTTGTCGATTATCATCTGGACCAGCGTAGTCTTTTCCGGTCGCTTCGTGGCCTACAACTGGTTCGAGTGCGACATCCAGCCCCAACCGGGTTGGGTCAACTTCCTGGCCGGCTGTGAGCTCGTCGGTGAAGAGGCTATGACCGGGCCGTGATGCCGGAAGCGTGGTACCCGTTCTTCGAATGGTGTGAGGGCACCTTCCTCGGCTCTGCCGTTCGAGAGTCGATCTATGCCTTCCCGGTCATCGAAGCCGTGCACCTGATCGCGCTCTGCGTGATCGGAGGGGCGATCATCGTCGTCGACCTTCGGATGCTCGGATTCGGGATGAAGGATCAGCGGATCTCCGAGCTGGCGGAGCACGTCCGGCCGTGGCTCGTGGGTGGGCTTGCCGTGATGCTCTCGACGGGTGTCCTCCTCTTCCTCGGGGAGGCGGTCAAGTGCTTTTACAACAACGCCTTCTGGGTGAAAATGCTCACCCTCCCGGTGGCGCTGGTCTTTACCTTCGCCGTGAAGGGGCGCCTGCTCGATGGCCTGGAAACGGGAACGCGGAGCCGATTGCTCGGCTCCGCGTCTCTCGTTCTCTGGGTCGTGGTGGCGGCCGCTGGCCGCTGGATCGGCTACAGCTGACCGAGGTCGTTTAGCAGCGCCCCTGCTCGCGCCGAGCCTGCTGCATCTCGCGCTCGTATGGCGCGCCGGTGCCGGATGATCCCAGGAAGATCTTCGTGCCGTCCATGAACGTGATGTCTCGGCCGTTCGCTCGTGGCAGGGAGTGGTCCTTCGCTTGATAGCCGTCGACGACGATCTCGGTGCCCGGTGTCAGGCAATCGCGTCGGAGACCTCGGCGGAGCAGGACGTTGGGCGTTCCACCTTCCACCATCCAGGTCCGCGTGCTGCCGTCGTCCTGCTCGACCTCGAGGTGGATCCACGTGTGTGGGTTTACCCACTCGAGCTTCACGATCGGACCCTCTAGGCGGATCGGTGCATCACGGTCGAACTCCGCGCCGAAGGCGTGGTGTCCGGCTGCCGGTGTCGTCGTGACGAGCACGGCAATCCCGCCGAGGAGGGCCAGGGCGCCGGCGGCCAACTGTGAGTGAGTACGATGCATAAGAGTTATCTCCGCTCCGGTTCGTTCTCGTTTCGTTCTCTCGCCTCTTCGGCGCGCGCACCACGGAGTACGTTCTCGAGGGCGTAGTTGGCCTCGTGGCAGGCGTACTCGTACAGAAGACCTTCGAGTCGATTGAACGGCAATTCGCCGCGGATCTCCTCGGTGAAGATCGGGTCCTGAATCGTAAACTCGTAGTTGATCGTGGATTCGTCGACGCGAGTGAGTCTCTCGATCACGCGGATCTTCTCCGACGGATAGAAGGTCGCGTTCGACATCCCCATGAGTACCTGCTCGGGATGGAGATTGGTGGTCTCGATGACCAGCGTGTCTCCCTCCCATCGGCCCCACGAGTCGCCCATCCACGGCCGAATGTGTTCCGGAAGTCGCCGGGGCTCGCCCATGCGGATGATGCGCGTATCGTGCACCATCTCGGTCATGATCATGATATGATCGGGCGTCTGCACGATCGTGTAGTTGTTGTTGTAGAAGTAGTTCGGGAGCATGGGCGGACCGCCGTTCGACCCGAAGGACATGATGCACCGCTCAGCCAGCGGGCGATTCTCCGGGTTGTCGTACTGATCGAACTGCCGGTTGAACGCCAGGCGCTCTTCGAGCCTCTCTTCACCGAACGCGCTGTATGCCGGCCGTCGGCCGTCCGCCGGATACACGATCAACGAACTGCGGAGTTCCCCGTTGTAGACGGCGATGTTGTCGCCCGCGTCAACGAAGAACTGGTTGTATCCGCCCGTGCCGCCGGTCGCTGCGTCGAAGATCGGGTCGCCGGTGAGCTCTCCCCCGGCAGGTGGCGCGCCGCGGTTCGGGTCGCTGTCCAGGTAGTCTTCGGAGATGAAATCCTGCCGACCCTGCTCGAGCGCCTCGACCTGCTCTGCGGTGAGGATCGGGCCGACGCCCGCCGGTCGGACGATCGGCGTCATCGTTCCGTTGCTCCAGTTCCCCTGAAGATCCGGCGTGCCGTCCGCCAGTCTCGGGATCGCGGCACCGGACTGGGCCGCGAGGCCGTCGGGAGAGCCTGCGAGGGACATGCCCGCGATGATCAGGACTCCGGCCATGCAGGCGGCCGGACAGCGGCCCATACTCTGGGCAGCACTTGGAGTGCGATTGCTCGTCATCGGCCACCTCCCCGGCGGATGGGGTTCTTTCGGAACTGCCCATAGAGAAGCTCCTCCACGAACTCGACGCACTTGAACTGACCCAGGCGTGCGTTCGGATCGATGTTGCGGTAGAGGGGCATCCGGATGGTCCACGGTCGAGTGAACGTCTCCGGATTCTCGATCTCGGCTTCATACATGATGTGGTCGGGCCCGATCATCGTGTACCGTTCGGTGACCGTGGTTCCGTAGCCGGTGAAGTTGCCGGCGCGGTCGAGCCACGCTTCTCCGTTGAAGCCGTCCACGCGCACGACGAAGGTGTCGCCCTCCCAGCGTCCGAACGACTGGCCCATCCACGAGTCGACCTGAGCCTCGCCGGGGTCTTCGAGGTAGACGTCGCGTACGGCAGCCGCGTACTCGTACGCCACTGCGACGCGCTGGTCGCTCTGGAAGATCTGGAAGGGGAAGGGCATGTAGGTCGCCCGCGGGATGCCGGGCAGGTAGCACTTGATCTCCGGATCACGCCCGAGCCACTCTGCGCGGTTCTCGTCACGCGCGTCGAGAGCTGCGGCCGTGTAGGGAATCGCTCCGCCTTCGACGACCCCGTATCCGTACGGAACCGATCCGACGGCACCCAGCGCCAGGAGCTGGTCGGCAGGTACGGGAACCACGGGACCAGGCCGCATCGCCAGCGCAGGACGCGCCGTATGGGGTTCAATGTCCCAATGCGCATTCCCGAGCGCCTGCCAGATCCCGTTCATGTCAGGGTGGCCAGCCGGGGTGCGCGGTAGTTGGCCGCTCTGTGCCGCCATCGAGGCCGGCATCACTAGAAGGCAGATGGTCAGAGCCAGCAGAGTGACCGAGAGCACGTGCTCACCTGAGCGTCTCACGGGCGGAAGCCTCCGGGCGGAGTGGGTGGGGCGGGGAATGTGAGCGTAGACCTCTCCGTGGTCCAGCGGAGGCACGAGGAATCACGTCGGATATTCCCCTCAGGTGCTGCCGTAGGTTACCGGACGTTGCGGGCGAGTGATCCCGAGCACCTTTGTAGTGAGGATCTCGTTTGCCCCGGAGGCTTCCATGCCGAAGTACGTCTATCTCTTCTCCGAAGTGGAAAGTGCCGAAGCCGCGGTCGGCGGATCATGGGACGCGGTACGCGGGCTGCTCGGTGGCAAGGGCGCTAACCTCGCCGATATGGCACGACTCGACGTGCCTGTCCCCCCAGGATTTACGGTCACGACCGAGGCATGTAACGCCTACCTCGCAGCCGACGGGGCGTCACTCAACGGTCTTTTCGATGAGGTATTCACCGCACTGGCGGCGCTCGAGGGTGAGACCGGTAAGAAGTTCGGAGACGTAGACACACCCCTCCTGTTGTCGTGTCGGTCGGGCGCGAAGTTCTCGATGCCGGGGATGATGGATACCGTGCTGAATCTCGGGCTCAACGACGAGATCACCGAGGCGCTCGCCCAGCGCACTGGAGACGCGCGACTCGCGTACGATCTGTATCGCCGATTGATCCAGATGTACGGGAGCGTCGTCATGGGTGTCGACGGCGATGCACTCGAGCGGGTGATCAGTGCCCGCCGTACAGAGCGAGGGGTGCAGCTCGACGCCGAGTTGGACGGCGATGACTGGCGCGCGATCTGCCGGGGGCTGTCCGAGGTCATCCGATCGGCCACAGGAGAAGATTTCCCGCAGGACCCCCGACGGCAGCTGACTTCGTCGATCGAGTCGGTGTTCGCTTCCTGGGATGGGAAGCGCGCTGTCGATTACCGGAACGCCACGGGCATCGAGCACGACCTGGGTACTGCCGTGAATGTACAGACCATGGTGTTCGGCAATCTCGACGCCGAGTCCTCGACGGGGGTGTGCATGTCCCGCAACGGCACCAGCGGAGAGCCAGAGCTGGAGGGCGACTACCTTGAGCACGCGCAGGGAGAGGACGTCGTGGCGGGGATCCGGGAGACCCACCCGATCTCCGTGCTCGGCGAGCGTATGCCTGTAATCTACGAGGAGCTTCGAGGCATCGCGAAGCGGCTCGAGCAGCACCATCGCAACATGCAGGACCTGGAATTCACCGTCGAGTCCGGACAGCTGTGGATTCTCCAGACCCGAGACGGAAAACGCACCGCGGAGGCTGAGGTCCGCATCGCGGTGGACATGGCGGAAGAGGGACTCATCACCCGCGACGAGGCGCTGTCACGGGTGTCGCCAGAGCAGGTGGATGTGTTCCTGCATCCCAAGCTCGACCCGGTAGCCATGGGCGCCGCGCCACCGCTCGCACGGGGGCTCGCGGTGTCTCCAGGTGCCGCGGTCGGGCAGGTCGTCTTCGACGCAGATGCCGCCGAGGCAGCGGCAAAGGAGGGTCGTGATGTGATCCTCGTGCGTCCGGACACCAAGCCCGACGACGTCCATGGGATGCTGGCAGCTCGCGGCATCGTGACAACCCGGGGCGGACGAACGAGCCACGCCGCCCTCGTTGCACGACAGTTCGGTCGACCCGCCGTGGTCGGCGTCGTCGAAATGGAGATCGATACGTCGGCGCGTCAGCTGCGTGTCGGTGAGACTGTCGTGGTGGAAGGGGGGTGGGTGTCGGTCGACGGCACCCGCGGCCTCGTCTTTCCCGGTCAGCTGCCCACGGTCACCTCCGATCTCGAGAACCCGGCGCTCACCACGCTGCTCTCCTGGGCGGACGACGTTCGTCGACTCGGCGTTCGGGCGAACGCCGACTACCCGGAGGATGCCGCTCGCGCTCGAGCGTACGGTGCCGAGGGGATCGGCCTCTGTCGGACCGAGCACATGTTCTTCGAAGTGGATCGTCTTCCGATCGTACAGCGGATGATCATGGCCTCCGACGGGGATGCACGAGCCGAGGCCCTGGCCGAGCTACTACCGATGCAGCGGGCTGACTTCGAGGGGCTCTTTCGCGCGATGGATGGTCTACCGGTGATCATCCGCCTCATCGACCCG
>JBDGVS010000087.1:0-8374 GCA_039585535.1 Gemmatimonadota bacterium
ACTGGTCCCCCTCGCGCGTCACCTGGTCGGAATCGATCGAGGCCTGATTCCAGTCCAGGTGGCAGATCGCGTTGTGGAGCCCTGATGAGCCTGCCGCAGCGAGCGACTCGTAGACACGCCCAGGGGTGAGTCCACCTTCCCCTTCGATCATGTGGATACGGGGAGCATCCTTCCCGAAGTAGTCCGCAGCGCCGAAGGCGAGCCCGATCGACGCGCCCATTCCTACGCCCGAAGGGCCGGTCGCAATCCGGACGAAGGGGGTCATCGGGGTCGGGTGCCCGTCGAGGGGCTTGGATCCGAACTTCTTGAAAAGCGGCGTCGGGTGCGTCGGGTTGCGACGGAAGCCGAGGAGATCTTCCCAGCGCAGGCGCAAGTTGTCGGGCGCCGGCAGAAGATCGGGCTGCGCGATACGCGCCATTTCGTCCCGAAGTGCCCACATCGCGTAGAGTCCCGTCGCCTTGTGGCCGGCCGCGAAGGAGAGCAGATCCTGGTCGTCACGCAGCGGGTCTCCGATGTCGTACTGCATCGACGCGAAGAGGGCTCCGGTCATCATCTGACCCGCGGAGACTGATCCGCCCGGGTGCCCGGACTGCGAAAAATTGAACTGGATCGTTACGAGCGATCGATAGATCAGGTCGAGACGAGTGAGGAGATCCAGCGACGCAGGGGAGGCTACGTCCTCGTCCGGCTGGTCGACTTCGATCCAGACGGCTCTGCGGGGTCCGAACGATCGGCTCATGAGGGGTTTCGGTTGCAGGTTCAGGGGAGCCGCACATACGGCCCGAGTCGATGGAAGAGCTACAGCGTCAGACCGACGCCAGAGTGCAGGAAGTCAGCGAAGCCGTCGGGGTCGGCGGAAGCTGCACCGATGCGCACCACAGCTTCGGCGAGCTCGTCATCCGAATTCGCCGTGGACAGGCGGAGGTAATGCTGGCCCTCACTGCCGCGGACGTTGAACGACCGGCGGTCGATCGTGGCAACGTGGTAGCGATGGAGGAGGAAGAGTTGAAAGAGGGTCGAGGGGCTGGTGTTGCTGCGCAACTCGGGCGCGAGCCGCTCATAGGCGTCGAGCGCTCCAATCCGGTTGAGTACGCCCTCCACGTTCGGGAAGGCGTAGAACGCCCCCTTCGGGTTCTGACACGTGATGCCGTCGATCGCATTCAGGCCCGTGACCACGTGATCCCGTCTGCGCTGGAATGCTTCCACCATAGAAGCGATCACCGGGCCGCTCTCCGGAGAGGTGATCGCCTCCACCGCGCCCCACTGATTGTACGGGGGTAGAGAGGCGAAGAAGTTGATCGCCAGCTTGCGGTGGATGAGCGCTTCTTCGACCGTCGGATAGACTGCCCACCCTACCCGTCCTCCGGTCCAGGCGTACGTCTTCGAGACGCCGGAGGCGATGATCGTGCGCGCCTCCATGCCGGGCATCGAGGCGATGCTGATGTGCTCGTCGCCGTCGAAGGTGATGGCCTCGTACGACTCGTCCGAGAAGACCCGTGTGTCCGGACTCGTTCGCTCCAGAATGAGTTCGGAGATCTCTTCGAGTTGCGCCCGGGTCGCCACGCCGCCCGTGGGGTTCGACGGGAAGTTCAGGAAGATGAGTCCCGTCTTGTCGCTGAGCAGCGGCTCGAGTTGTGCTCGCCCCAGACCGAAGCCTTCCTCTTCACGGAGCACCACCGGGACCGGGGTACACTTGAAGTACGGAATGAACGACTCGAACAGGGGGTAGCCGGGTGACGGGTAGATCACCTCTTCTCCCGCCTCGCTGTACGTCATGTGCGCGAAGCCGATGGCCGGTCGGCCGCCCGGGTATACGACCACACGGTCCGGGTTGATATCGAGGCCGTTCTGTTCGCCGACCGACCGGGCGACGGCCGCGCGGAGTTCGGGGATGCCCTGCGGATCGCAGTACGTGGTCAGCCCCTGATCCAGGGCGCGCTTCACCGCGGCGACGATATGGTCGGCGAGTGGGAAATCGGGTTGCCCG
This sequence comes from Gemmatimonadota bacterium, assembly GCA_039585535.1. Taxonomy (GTDB): domain Bacteria; phylum Gemmatimonadota; class Gemmatimonadetes; order Longimicrobiales; family Gaopeijiaceae; genus UBA2589. Next base: position 1,988 of record JBDGVS010000087.1, read on the forward strand.
ATGTTACTCCGGATGACGTGGGCGCCGTCTCGTTTTTCCACGTACCGGATCAACGCGCCGAATGCGAACGCCGCCTCGGTGCCGATGCGGTGGACCCGGTCGGCAAAGAGTGGAACGGGGGGCGCAGCAATCGTCATCGAGCCTTCCTGAGGCAGGGGAGGAGGGCGCCGGAGTCATCGTCAAAGCAGGGGCAGCGCCGAACGGCAGCATAGGATCATGGCGCTGCTACGCTCTCGCAAGCCGTTGCCGCTGGGAGCACTCCACGGGATCTTCCTCGCCATGGAGCTCTCCCCCCTTTCTGCTGCGTCGTCGGAGCTGGCGGCGGCGTACCTGCAGCTTGCGATCACGCTCGGGCTCGTGGTGCTCTGCTCGACGCTGAACCGGAGATACCGTCGTCGGTACTTCGGTCTCTGGGCGATCGCCTGGGCGGTCTATGCTCTCCGACTCGTGGCGATCATCACCTTCCTGATCACCGGGGCCGAGGTCTGGCTGTTCTGGCACCAGGTCACCACGGGGTGGACCGCGGCGGCGCTCCTCTGGGCTGCACTCGTCTTCGCACAACGAGTGGAGTGGCGCGGAGTGTACGGGGCGCTGGTCTTCTTTCCCGTCGTATGGTCCTTCGTAGCCATCTACATGATGGACAGCTTTCTCTGGGCGGCCGCGCCCATGGTCGCTTTCCTCAGCCTGACGACGGCCGCCGCCGGGTGGGCCTTTTTGCGTTACGACCGACTCGTGCGTTCTCCCGCCGGCCGCTTCCTGGGGATCGTGCTCATCCTGTGGGCGCTCCACCACCTGGACTATCCGATCCTTCGAGCCCAGGGGGCCTGGAATCCGTGGGGCTACTACCTGGATATCACCTTCCAGGTGGCCGTCGGGCTGGGGATTCTCTTCCTGGTGCTCGAGGACCTGGATCAGGGGCTGAACAGCCTCACCTCGCTCTCCGGGGAGCTGCAGGGCGGACTCCGCGAAGGAGAGCCGATGGCCGAGGCGATGTTGCGGCGTGCTCTTTCGCTCCGCGGCGTGCACGGCTCGGCGCTGTGGCTCGCGACACCCGACGGTGGACACTTCGTTCAGGGGGCCGGCGTGGCCGCACTCTGGCCTTTCGAGGGTGCCCCAGAGGCTGCCCGTCGAGGGGTGATGCGCGTCCGAGAAGAGGGGGTGCCGCACGTGTCGCGGGACCTGGGTGCCGAACGGGGGAGCGGAAAAGGGCGAGGTGAAGACCAGCACGCCTACACCGCGGCGCTGCCCGTAATCGGGGACGACAGTGTAATCGGTGCCCTGGTCGTCGTGGGCGAGGCGCGTGACCCGTTCACGGTCCTGGACAACCGCTTCCTTCTGGCGTTCGGTCAGCAGGTGGGGGCCGCGCTGTCGAACGAGGAACTGACCCGGGATCTGCGGGCACGCACGGAAGAGCTCGAGCGCTTGCAGGCCCGCATGGTTCATCAGCACGAAGAAGAGCGGAACCGACTCTGGCGGGAGCTGCACGATGAGACGGCCCAGGTGCTGGCCGCGCTCAATCTTCAACTGGGGGTTATCGCCGAGCGCAGCGACGCGGAGCTCTCACCCGCAGTTGGCAGAGCGCGGACGCTGTTGGGCGAGGGGATCAAGAGTATCCGTAGTGTGACCCGCAACCTCCGGCCTGTGGCACTCGACGATCTGGGTCTCTTGCCGGCCATGCGAGCACTCGCGAGGGATTTCCGTGAATCGGGCAAGCTCGAGGTGTCGTTCGACGGAGCCTCGACGCTGCCGGAGCTTGATGCCAAAGCCGAACAGGCGCTCTATCGTGCGATGCAGGAAGCCCTGTCGAATGCCGTGCGTCACGCCGATGCCAAGCACGTCTGGATCGAACTGACCGAAGAGCGAGGTGGCGTCGTTCTCCTCGTCCGAGACGATGGACCCGGCTTCCCGGACGACGCCGCGTCCAGACTGCGCAGCCGCGGCGGACTGGCCGGGATTCGGGAACGGGTTACGGCCCTCGGGGGTCACTTCCACATCGGGACCGATGACGAGGGCGGCGCACGCGTGAGCGTGGCCGTGCCCTCCGTCGAAGCGACGCGAATGAGCGAGGCCAGAGCGGAATGAGTGAGAGACTGAGGGTAGTGATCGCCGATGACCACACTGTCGTGCGCCAGGGGATCCGAGGAGTGCTCGAGGGTGTCGAGGGTCTCGAGGTGGTCGGCGAGGCTGGTGACGGGGTAGAGGCACTGAAGCTTGTGCGCGAACTGACCCCGGAAATCGTCGTACTCGACGTGAACATGCCGGGTCTCACCGGGCTCGAGGTCGCTGGACAGCTACGTGACGAGGGAGCGAGCGTGCGGGTGCTCGTTCTCTCCATGCATGACGATCCCGAATACGTCCTTCAGGCCGTGAGAGCAGGAGCCGACGGCTACGTCCTGAAGGACGTCGCTCCCGCTGAACTTCGAGATGCGGTCCTGGCGATCCACGAGGGTCGTGAATACTTCGCATCGCAGGTCACCCAGCAGTTGAGTGTCGGACTCCGCCGGGAGATGGAGGAGGAGCAGTTACGGGCCCGGCTGGACTCGCTCACGAGGCGTGAGCGTGAGGTACTTCTCCTGGTGGCCAACGGTCTCACGAATCGTGAAATCGGAGAAAAACTCGACATCTCGCCGCGAACCGTAGAGACCCACCGAGAACGTGTCATGGGGAAACTCCGGATCCGCACTGTGGCAGGGCTGACCCGCTTCGTCGTAGAGCACCGGCTCGACGAGAGTGAGGCGTAGCGTCGTAGCGGCCGGCGGTCGTTCCGTGAGACCACCCATGGACGTTGCGTAGAAGTCCGTATACCGCCACTCCCGTAGGCACCCTAGCCTGTTCAGGAACGTTCGAGCCACACCCGAATACAGCCGTCCGCAATGCCAACGCTGGTCCACTACATCCCGATCTTCACGACGGTTCTCGCCGCCTGCTTCGCGCCGATCGTCTTTCGGCGATGGCAGGAGCGGAAGCCGGCCCCGCACCTCTTCTGGTGGTCCCTTGGTATCGCGCTCTACGGGGTAGGGACGTTCACCGAGGGTTTTACGACGGTCTTCGGTTGGAATGAGGCGGTCTTTCGGAGTTGGTACATCTCCGGTGCCCTGCTCGGAGGATGGCCGCTCGCGCAGGGCACGGTCTACCTCATGTTCGAGCGACGCACCGCGAACATGATGGCCGCGATCGTCGGTAGCATCGTCGTCGTGGGGGCCGGAGCGGTGCTGCTATCGCCGATCGATCTGTCGCTCGTGGAGACACATCGGCTGACCGGCAGCGTTATGGAATGGCAGCGCGCGCGACTCTTCAGCCCGTTCGTCAATCTGTACGCGGCCATCTTCCTGATCGGCGGAGCGGCACTCTCCGCCTGGCGGTACCGACAGGACCCCTCGCTTCGTCACCGATTCGTAGGCAACTGCTACATCGCGCTGGGCGCGCTGCTTCCGGGGATCGGTGGCGCGGCTACGAGGATGGGGCACACCGAGGTGCTTTACGTGATGGAGCTCATCGGCATCACACTGATCTGGATCGGCTACACGTACAACGTCCGACCCGCCGTGGCTGTCGTCGATGCGCCTGCGGCGAGCGGAGTGGTCGTCTGACGACGTGCTCTCCCGGGGAACTCCAGACTACTTGGTCTTACCGATCTTCAGCCATTTGAGAGGGTCTGGGCCACCCAGTTTGTCCCACGGCTGAGTAGGGGAGGGGGCGGGCGGTCGCTTGGGCGGCGACGGTTCGCACGGCCCTTTCGGTCGCTCGACTTTCCCCGGCTTCTTCTTTTTCGGCATGGTATGTCTCCTGTCCTGATACCTACGGGCCTGGCTCGACGGAGGATTCACCGCGGCAACCCACTGCGCGCACGTCCGCCGAGCTAGAAGTACATGGCGACCGACAGGTAGCCCAGAGGTGGCACCGAGCCGTACTCCGATCCGAGCGTCGGGATCGAGCCCGGCGTGCCGACCGTCGTACCGTCCCCGAAGCCGAAGAAGGTGCCCAGCCGCGTCGAGGCCGAGCCGGTCGTGGACCAGGTCAAGCCGGGTGCGAAAAGGGTGCTTCCGTCGCCGAGATTGATCAGCGCGAGCGCGTCTGCCGATACGAGAGGGTGGAAAGACCAACTCACCTGCGTCGCCGCCGTCCACTGCCCGAGTACCTGCAGGTCTCCACGGGCGTACACAGGCGAGAGGGCCACGTCGATCAGCTCATCGGGGGAAGAGGCGCCGAAGCCGTCGTACTGCACCTCGACGAGGGCGTAGAGGTCCTTCCCCCCCGGCTGGTAGTAGCGATCGAGGCCGAGCGAGGCCCGGAGGAGCGCGCCGTCTTCGGGGTCCTCTCGGAGGGCGACTTCCGTACGGACCGAGGTCGCTCCCAGGGCGCCCGTGGTGAAGAGGGCCGCGGCCACTTCATCGTGGAGAATGCCGGCCCAGGCCCCGATCGCCCAGCCGCTGCGGGACGTGGCGACACGCCCGAGCGCCGTCATCGTGGTTCCGTCCGGGGTGTCAGCAGGTCGGACGACAGCCTCGAACTCGGTGAATGGGCCCGAGAACGCGCGGACTCTCACTGCGTCCACACCGCCCCGGTACTCCCGGAAGGGATCGGAAGGGTCGAAGGGCGCAAAGGGATCGGCGGGAGTGAGAAAGAGGGTCGTTGCCCAGGAGATCGCCTGGCGCCCGACGGTCACCTCGACGGGTCCCTGCGAGAGTTGAACCGCGGCTCGATCGAAGCGATGCCGCCAGCTTCCCTGATCGCCCTCGTGGATGGTCCAGTCGAGGGGAAGCCAGTCGGTGTTCACCCGCTGGCCTCCGGGGTTGGTGATGCCGAAACCGCCCCCCACGGGCTGTCTTTGCAGCACGTGTTCGTAGGCGAGGTCGACCGCGAAGGGACTGCGGTCGTATTGGGTCATGAGACGGCCACGACCGAACCAGCTGGATCCTGACGGCACGAGATCCGACTCGCCCGAGTACGATCCCACGCCGAGCGCGTAGCCAGTCAGGTCGAGCTGTGCGGTGGCCCCCCGTGGAAAGCAGATCGCGGCAGCGGCCAGTATTCCCAGGGCGATCGTGGTCACGCTGGGGTGCAGGACGGGTGATCTCACCCTCCGGGTCATCCCACCGAGGGCTGCTCGGCACGAACCGGCCCCTGGCGCTCGTCCGTTTCGATTTCTCCGTCGACGAGTCGAATGAGTCGCCGAGCCCGTTCCATGACCCGCGGGTCGTGGGTCGCGAACACGAAGGTCGTCCCGTGTTCGCGATTCAGCCGTTCCATCGTGTCGAGGAGGGCTGCGCTGGCGGTTGAATCGAGGTTGGCCGTAGGCTCATCCGCCAATACGAGAGCCGGTTCGCCGACGACCGCCCGGGCTACGGCCACGCGCTGCTGTTGGCCACCGGAGAGCTTTCCCGGCCGACGCTCTTCCAGCCCTTCGAGTCCGATCTCCCGGAAGAGTTCTTGCACCCGGCGGTGGCGCTCCTGGGTGGGCATTCCCCTCAGAAGGAGGGTGAATTCAGCGTTTTCCATCGCGGTGAGCACGGGAAGCAGGTTGTACGCCTGGAAGACGAAGCCGATGCGGTCCAGTCGCAGCTTCGCTCGATCACGAGGACTCAGGGCAGTGACCTCCTGATCGCCGACCCAGATGCAGCCTTCGGTCGCGTCCGTCAGGCCGCCGATCAGATTCAGAAGGGTCGTCTTGCCGCATCCCGAGGGCCCCGCCATGGCGACGAAGTCGCCGGACTCGATTCCCATCGTGACACCCCGCACGGCCTGGACGGGAGCCGGTTCCTGGGGATAGACCTTCCAGACATTGTCGGTTCGGACCGCGAGATCGCTCATTGCTCGAATTTCATCGCCTCGGCGGGGTCGAGTTTCGACGCACGCAGGGCCGGATAAAGGGACGCCAGAGTGCCGATCACGAGGATCGAGTAGAGGCTGACGAGGATCTGGCGGAAGTGAAAGAAGGGCACGATGACCGGGTCGATGACGCTCCCGGAGAACGACATGTCGCTGCTCATGAGGCCACTGAAGTCCAGTCCGTCGCGGAAGAGGCCCCAGGTGAACAGGAGGCCGATCACAATGCCTACGGCGCCGCTGGCGGCGGTAAGGAGAAGCCCTTCGACGAAGACCACGAAGCCTGTCTCCGCCCCGGTCAGCCCCATAGCCTGCAGAATGCCGAACTCTCGGCGGCGCCCCAGCACGGAGATGAGCACCGCATTCAGGATGGCCAAGGCGATGATCGCAAAGAGGATCGCGTGGAAGATGTAGTCGCCGTAGTCGTCGATACGAACGGCGGAGTCGAGATCCGGCGCGGCCTCGCGCCAGCCCAGCACTCTGAGCCCCTCCGCCTCTGAGAACTCCGACCGCAGCGCGGCCACGGTCTGGTCGGTGTCACCCGAGGAGTCGAGTAACACG
>JBDGVS010000088.1:0-8369 GCA_039585535.1 Gemmatimonadota bacterium
GCTCCCGTCCGGATTTCGATCCGGTCCAGGAAGGTCGCCGGGCTCTCGAGCATCGGGTCCTCGTTGTACTCGGCTCCGTAGAGGAATGCGTAACGACCGTCGTCGGACGTCTGAACGATTTTGGCCGGACCACCACCGTTCCCGCCGAACCGTTGCGTCAGAGCGGGCACCGAGCCATCGGCCTCGAGAAGCGTCCCCGGATTACCGTAGAAATCGTCCGACTCGTACTCGGCGATCGTGTAGGTCGTGGATACATCCGACAGATCAACAACGACTTCACGCACCGTGCCCGTCGCCGCCGTCTGCCCGAAGCTTGCCCGCGCAGGACGGTGCGTCACGAAGATCATCTCGTGATCCGTCGAGAAGCGATGCATCGCCATCTTCTCCTGGCTCTCGTACACGACCGACAGGCTGCCGTCGTCGAAGGGCGGAGCCCACAGCATGACGCGATCTGGTTCCGTGTTCGCGTCGCGCCCACGGCGTCCTTCGGACTCGCCGGCGGGGGCCGCTTCCTGCTGGAGGAACGTCAGACCGGCTCCGTCCTCCCTCCAGGCCAGCTGGCGTCGGTCGGGCTCGTCGGCGTTACCGCCAACTCCCGGCGCCGTCGGCAGGTTGCCGTCGATGCCTGTCTGCGTCTCCGTGCGATCGAGTTCGACCATCACCGCGCCGTCACGATCCCAGACTTCTTCGACATGGCCGAAGCTTCTCACGGGAACGACGTAGCTGAACGGCTTCTGCATCACCTCTATGCGAGCGTGGCGTCCGGTTGGCGAGAAGTCGAAGCTCGTGACCATCGTCGGCTCACCGATCTCGGTCACGTCCCGGTTCTCGACATCGATCACCGCGAGCTGGCCTGTGGCGTGCCACTCGAGGAGCTCCTCGTCGTACGGCGTCGCCATGAGGCTGGCATACGTGCGAAGCATGTTGTCACCATCCTCCGTCTGCTTCACCTGAGGGCCCGTGGGGATCGCCGATTCCTGCGGGCGGGCCGTGCGTCCCTCCGGAACGAGTACCGTCGCGATCTCCGATCCGTCACTGGTCCACTCGAAGCCGGTCACCATGGTGGCGAGCACCGGCTGCCGGGTGATCTGCCTGGAGTCACCGGACTGCGCATCGGCCACCCAGATGTGGGTCGCATCGTCGGTGTGCACGTAGAAGGCGAGCATCGAACCGTCCGGCGACCACGCCGTGTTCGAGATTCGCGCGCCGTTGGGCACATCTACCTCAGTGACTTCACCGTCGTCTGCGTCGACCAGCTGAATCCCGACGTTGGTGCGAATCGTCAGATTCCGATGCCGATTCGCACGGTGGTCGATGAAGACGCCGCCGAGTTCGTCGAACGGCTTGGCGAAGCGATCCATGGTGACCGGCCCGTCACCGACCTCGTGAGAGAAACGAGCGCGATCGGGGCTGATCTCGCTGAGCGTCACGTTGAGATATCGGGGAGCGAGAACCATGTCCGCGATGCCCTGGGCGGGCTCGACATAGCTCTTGTCGGCGAGGATCTCCTCCGGGCCCCGCATGTCCTGGGCGGCCAGAGCCGGCGCGATGGTAAAGAGGAGCAGCAGGCTCGTGGCCAGAAGTCGGGGCATCGCCTTCATCGTGATCTCCGGGAGGGTCGGTCGTCGTGGTCCGCGCTTCGGCTCGCGCCGGGCTGACAAAGTGAGCCGTTGGGCGAAAACCGGCCACCCGTTAGCTTCGGCTCTCATTATCAACCATACCTGCAGGGATTTCACATGATGGTTCGCAACGGTGCGGCGCTGCTCGGCGCCTCGATCCTTCTCGGAGCCTGCTCAGGAGGCTCCGTGTCATTCGAGTCAGCTGCTATCGATACTGACGACCAGAAGGCCAGCTACGGTATCGGCCTCAACGTCGGAACCCAGATCGCCGATACTAAGGATCGCCTCGATCGCATGGCCTTCATGCGCGGAATCGAGGACGCTCTCCAGTCGAACGATCCCGCCATTCCTCGTGAAGAGCTGCAGGGGGTCCTGCAGGCTTTTGGTCAGGCGATCCAGGCGGAGGCTGCGCAGGCGCGCGCCGCGCAGGGCCAGGATAACGCACAGGCGGGCCTGAGCTATCAGGAAGAGAATGGCGCTCGTGACGGCGTGATCACCACGGAGAGTGGGCTTCAGTACGAAGTGCTGCGTGTTGGCGAGGGTACGTCACCGACGCGGGACGATCAGGTTCGTCTGCACTACAAGGGCACGCTGGTCGACGGCACGGAATTCGATTCGTCGTATGACGGTGATCCCGTGGTCTTCCCTGCGGGTGGTCTCATTCCTGGCTTCACCGAAGCGCTGCTGCTCATGCAGCCGGGAAGCCACTTCCGAGTCGTGATCCCGTCGGAAATCGGATACGGCCCCAACGGATCTGGCCCGGTCATCGGTCCCAATGCAACGCTGATCTTCGAGATCGAGGTCTTCGAGGTCGTTCAGTAGGTCGCAGCGTAGACCCGATGTCTTTCCTCTCTCGACTCTTCGGATCACAAGGCGGGGCCTCCGGGCCCAAGGACGTCGAGACGGAACTGGGGAAGCTCGAGGCCGAAGCAGAGAGCGCCCGTCCGGGGTACGTGGGTTCCGCGTACAATCGGGCGGGCGATCTCGCTCTTCGGAATCAGCAGGCGGGGCGGGCGCTAGGGTACTACGGCCGGTCTATCGACGCTTTTCTCGAGGACGAGCAACGTGAGGCCGCGCGCGGCGTGGCGAACAAGATCATCCGCGTACGGCCGACGGCGGTGCGTACGCTGTGCACGCTGACCTGGCTCGACCTGGCCGCTCGACACCAGGCGACGGCGCTCCTTCATCTGCGCGACTATGCATCGGCGGCTCGGGAAGCTGGTGAACAGGCCCGAGCTGCTACCCAGATCTACAAGATGGCTCGGCTCGCGGACGCGGCTGAGTTCCTCGATGCGGCGGCGGATGCGCTCGACGGCCTGGATTTTGGCAACAGGGCCAAGGAGGTGCGAAGCTGGGTGAAGGCAGGCGCGCCCGAGGCCGTGGAAGAGGAAGATGCGCTCGCTGACGCATGTCTTCGTGCGGCGGGAGCCTCGAACGACCCGAAGGCTGCGATGCTCGACGACGACGTCACGGTGGCGGAGGGTGATTCCGAGGCGGATGTCGAATCTGAATCAGAAGACCCCGAGTCCGCCGAGGCCGAGCCAGAAGATCAGGCCGAGCCAGATTCGGACGCGGCCGTCCCGACTCGGTCGGAGGCGGAGCCCGCGAAGGAAGGGCAGGGCGGCACCCGAAAACGCCGGAACAAGAAGAACAAAAGAAAGCGCTGAGGCTCTCGCGCTCCCTCCCGCCACATCCTCCGGGAAACGATTTCGACTGTTTTTCCGTCCAAGTAAGAGGAAGGCATGTAGCGCGGCTCAGTGGGCCGCGTGAGAAACTCGATGTGGGGAGGATGAGAAGGTGACAGACATTCTGATTCGAATTCTGCTGAACGCGGTCCTGCTGTTCATGGTCGGTCAGCTCGTGAGCGGGGTTGAAGTCCGGGACGGAAAGGCGGCGGTATTCGGAGCCATCGCTTTCGGCCTCGCGAATGCGTCCGTCGGGAAGCTGATCGCGCTGCTCACACTGCCGATCACGTTCCTGACCCTCGGCTTGTTCCTGCTGGTCATCAACGCACTGATGCTGATGATCGCCGCCGCGTTCGTCGACGGCTTCGAGGTCGAGGGCTTCGGGTCGGCATTGTGGGGCGCCGTGGCTCTCGCCGGAATGAACCTCCTCGTCGGGCTCATGTTCTGACGCTGGCGGGGCCGGGCACGTCGCGGTGCCCGGCCCCGAGCTTCATTCAGCGACCTTCGGCTTCGGCCTTGAAGTCGCGGTAGATCTCCCGGGCCTCGTCGAACTGCGCGTAGACGTGGTCCTTCTCGGCCTGGGAGCGCCAGTCCGGCCACGCGTCGGCCATATCCTGGAGCTTGTCGATCCACGCCAGCGAATAGTCAGCCGACTCGGCGGAACGGACCGGGTCGCCGCCGACCGTCACCCAGATCGGGTTGGTCGCGGCCTGGACCCACGCGATGTCCATCGGGAAACTCTCTCCCTCGACACCGTTCACCCGGACGTGGTACCACCCGGATTCTGTCGGCCGGAACGAGCGTTCAAAGGAGAGGTGGGTCCGGTCTCCCGCGAAGGGTATCGACGCGATCACCTCTCCGTTGAACACGATTTCAGCCCGTTCGAGCGGAGTGATCGAGTTCACCTCGAGTGTCGCGATGACGTCGCCGCCGTCGGTGAGGGCGATGGTCTCGCCTGGGATGCGGCCATTCAACTCGAACTCGACGAGCGGCCCGTTGGAGAAGAAGGCATGCTGATTCTTCATGCCCTCGAGCCAGCCGTGCATGGTCAGCTCGTCGTCCGGGATTTTCACGTACGTGCGGACCGAGCCGACAAGCGGTGTCGTGTGGAGGTTGCTGATCGAATCCTCTCCGCCGACCAGCGCGATCCTCAACCCGTTATTCCACGCGGCGTACAATGGCGGCCATCCCGTCTGAGACACGGACCACTCTACCGCGTCCGCAGTTTCGAGAGCCGCATCGACCATGAAGCCCTTCGCTCCACCAAGATTGCCTTCCAGTGGGTCCCCATCGAAGAAGGAGTGCACATACCCGGTATAGGCACCCTGACGCTTTGCCTTTCTGAACATGTCCGTGTTCGACGGATAGAGGCTCTCGATCCCTGTCCCTTCGTAGCCGGTAGTGAATGGCGAGATCAGATGCTCCTCCATTCCGAACATGAAGACGTGACCGTAGAAAGGAGGACGAAACTCCTGCCCCACCACGAGCACCATCTCGTCGGTTGAGAGGGGGTGAGCCTCTCCTCCGGGAACGAAGTACTGGTAGTCGAGGATTCGATTGTCTTTGTTCGCGACCTGTTCGAGGACGATGTCCTGATCCTCGCCCTCGGACATGAACATCAGGTTCTCGAGGGAGTTGTGCAGATTACCCGCGTAATTTGCATGCACGTGGGTCGACCCGTTGTACCAACCTCGTGATGCCATGTCGACGAGGTAGTCGAGCTGTACGGTCAGTTCGGTCGTTTCCCCTTCGCGGATCTCGACCGTTTGGTCGACCGGGATGTGTTCGAATCCCTTCACGGCGACGAAGCGCGTCTCCCCGATCGGCACCTCCACGTCGAAGGTGCCGGAGTGGTGGAACGCCCCGACACGGGCCCGCTCCGGCATGCGAGCGTATTGATCATCGGGCGCATAGGACTTGCCGTTGGACGCCATGATGTGAACGCGACTTCCGGTGGGCCGACCTTCAGGCCCGAGGGTTGTCAGGCGGAGTGTGCCCATCGGGTTCAGCCATCGACGGTCGTTGATGTTCACGTCCACGATCTTACCGCCGTACGTCTCGAGCAGGCGCAGCCGGGGAAGGCCGTTCACCCCGGAGTTGTCGATGTACGCGATCCACTCTCCGTCGGGGGACCAACGCGGATGGAAGGCGTCATGCTGGAAGAAGGTGAGTTTGTAGGGCTCGCCTCCGACGGTGGGCTGGACGTAGAGGTTGTTGAACTGGTCGGCGGTGCCGCGCGTCGAGGAGAAGATGAAACGCTTTCCGTCGATCGAGACATCGGGCTGCGTTCGATACAGCGTTTGCTCGGCGAGAACCTCCACCCGCTCATCGAAGCCGCCCGCGCGGGCTGGCACGCGAAAGACGTTTCCGCTCCCGAGCGCGACGTCACGATTCGAAACGAGCAGCAGCTCCTCACCATTCGGAAACCAGGCCGGATTGATGTGAATGTCTTCCGACCCGAAGTACAGGCGATCCCTCCCGAAGCTGTTGTCCGACGTGACTGCGATGGACTCGCCGGTCCAGCCGCCATCCTCGAACGGGCGGACATACACGTTGAAGTACCCGGCCGGCTCGGTGGAGACGTAAGTAACGCGGCTTCCGTCGGGACTGAAGGAAGGGTCGGCGTAGACCTCCTCATCGGCGGTGAGGGGCAGGGTCTCTCCCGTGGTGAGGTCCAGCACTTCCAGCCCGATCGATCTGCCGTGATCGTCCGCGGTGTAGATCAGCCAGCGCCCGTCTGGCGAGTAGTCGGGCGACGAGTAGTACTTGGAACCAGAGACGAGTTCGATCGCCCGGCCGCTCTCGACGTCCACGCTCCAGATGGAGCCGTGCATCGACACGGCCAGACTCTCTCCGTCCGGTGCCCACGAGGGAGCCCACGGTGCCGAGTTCATCGCCGGAGGGAGGTAGAAGTTGTGCATGTAGTTCGCACCCATCCGCGCGGCGGGATACGAGCCGAACGTCTCCTGGGCTGACGCGTCGAAACCGGCGGAAGGGCTGCCCGCGAAGAGGGCGAAGACGAGCGTCGCTGTAGCGAAGACATGAGCGCGAGGGATGCTGAGCAAGACGTCCTCCGGGGGCGTGCGGTGTGGGGTGGCCAAGCTGGGCGTCGGGCCACAGTGCAACAAGAGGCGGGTCGGGGTGCGGCTGAGCCCGTGTGACCTCCGTGATGGCCGATACACATAACTCTTGGGTTGGATAACCCGACATACATAAGTTGCGGGACGTCGGCCCGGCCTTAGAAAGACGAAGACCCATGGCGAAGTCGCGACTCCGTTCGACGCTCCTCCTCACTGTTGCATTTGCAGGGGCCTGTGCCTCTGCCGAGGACCGTCTCAACGAGGGGATCTCCCTCCAGTCTCAGGGCCGGTATATCCAGGCCGTCTACCGCTACGCGGACGCGATCGAGAAGGATCGGGACCTCGCCCCGGCAAGAGACCGGATGCGCGCGGCGGGCGACTCGGCGGTGATGGTGGCCATGGACGACGCCGATCAGCTCGAGCGTCGTGGCGACCCTGTTCAAGCTGCCACGCGGTACGTCGAGGTCGACCGAATGCTGACGCGGGTGCGCGAGGTCGGTGAGCGTATCGAGCTGCCGTCCGACTACGGGGCCATCCGTCGAGGCATCTTCGACAGCGCGATCAACTGGCGCATGGCTGAGGGAGATCGTGCCGCCGAGGAGGGGCGTTGGCAGGATGCGCGTGCCTTCTACGCGAACGCACGCGGCAGCTATCTGCCGTCGAGACAACAGGTCGAGGAGTCCTTCGAGGCCGAGACGAAACTCCTTCTGGGGTGGGCCGAAGTCGATCTGGAGGACCGGCACTATCGGGCAGCCTACGACGTCGCTCAGGAGGCGCTCGAGGTCCGGGCTTCGCCCGCGCGAGCCACCGTGCTCGCTGTGCGCGACTTGCAGGCGCGAGCACTCGAGGCAGGGACCGTCGTTCTTGCCGTGGTCCCTGTCACCGCCGACCCTGGCGTTCGCGAGTGGCTCGGTGGCGAATTCGAGATCCACCTCGATAGCGACCTCGGCCAGAACCACTGGGCTCGGCCGCCGCAGTTCGTCCAGATGGCGGATCCCATGATCCTGCGTTCCGAACTGCGTGGCCTTCTGCGCGGCCAGGCGGTGCAGTCGCCAATGCTCGTTGGGCGTGCGCTGGATCTGATCGGGGCTGATCTGGGCGTGATGGTCCGTGTCTCCAGTATCGAGGTGGTCGAAGAAGACGTCCGGCGCGACACGCGTACCTCGGTCGTGGAGCGCAATCGGCGTCCAAGAGGTGGCACGATCTCAGGCATGTCGTATTCGACGGCCAACGAGATTGACCCGCAGTTCGTCTCCGCCCAGGGCGAGAACAATGGACGCGGCCCGCGGGACGACGGCGAACGAGGGAACGATCCGTGCGGCCGGGGCAACAATGGACGCGGCCCGCCCGAGACCGGGAACAATGGGCGTGGCCCCGACCGAGATCGCAGCGAATGCCCGGTCAACGACAGCACCAGCACCGGCGGCGGCGACACGGGTGGCGGTGATACTGGTTCGACCGGCGGTGGAAACAGTGGCGGTGGTGACACCGGCTCGACTGGCGGCGGCGATGCCGGCAACGGTCGCTCCGGTCCGGGAGAGGATCGGAGAAGCGGGCCTGACGGTCGTGGGATAGACACCGACGTAGGAGGGACGACGACCTCCAATCCCGGACAACGTGGGCGTCCGGGATCACCCCCGATCGCGACGGCGGACACCGTGCAATACACCACCGTCCAGGGCACGATGACGTACTACGTCCAGGCCGAGATTCTGCTCGTGGATCCGACCGGTCGCGAGGTGAACAGGTTCACGGCTTCGTCTCGTCAAAGTGGTCCCTTCGAGCGCGGTGAGTTCGCCGGTGATCCTCGGATCCTGCGACTGCAGGATAGTGAGGCGCGCTTCTTCGATCCGGCCGTGTTCGCGAGGCAGATGAGGACCATCGAGGGTGCGGTGCTCGGCGAGCTGGCGGCGGCGGTGGCGACGGGTACGTACGACCAGGTTCTTGCCGGGATTCGTTAGCTGGTGGGGGCGGCGCCTGGCGCC
>JBDGVS010000089.1:0-8348 GCA_039585535.1 Gemmatimonadota bacterium
GAGGCGGTCCAGGAGATCGAACTTCAGGGTCGGGGCTCGGTCTCGTCGTCGCACACGTCGGACCTGTGGGTCTTCGAGGGCGTCAACGGTCGCGACTACGCCGTCACCGGAACGTGGTCGGCGAACGGGTGGGCTTTCTTCTGGGACGTCACCGACCCGACGAACATCACGAAGACCGACTCGCTTCAGGTTGACGCACGGACCGTGAACGACGTGAAGGCCTCCCCGGATGGCCGCTACGCTGCGCTGTCTCGGGAGGGTGCGTCCAACCGCCGCAACGGCGTCGTGATCCTGGACATGGCCGACCCCTCGCACCCCGTCATCGCATCGACATTCGACTCGAACGGCGTCACGGGTGGCGTGCACAACATGTTCGCCACCGACGACTACCTGTTCGCGCTCGCGGGCGGCGACAAGTGGGTGATCATCGACGTACGAGACCCGTACGCCCCCACGTTCGTGAGTGAGTACAACCACCCGAACAGTCGCGTACACGATGTCTGGGTACACGACGGGATCGCGTACTCGTCGGAGTGGCAGACGGGCGTCGTCGTGGTCGACGTCGGAAATGGTCGATGGGGTGGATCGATCGAACGTCCGGTGTTCGTGACGGCGGTCCCGTATCCGGTCGGCGCGACCCACGCCGCCTTCCCCTATCTCCAGGAATCGACGGGCAAGTTCTACCTCTTCCTCGGAGACGAGATCAGTGGAGGGCGTGGTGCGGCCTGGGCGGGCGCAGGTGCGGATAACCAGCGCTACGACCCTGCCACGGGAGAAGGAGGGGTACAGGGACGCATGAGCGGATACGTCCACGTCATCGACTTCACCGACCCCGAGAACCCGCGTGACGTTGCCCGCTATGAAGTCCCGGAAGCGGGCGCGCACAACCTGTGGGTCGAGGATGACGTCCTCTACCAGGCGTACTACAAGGGCGGCCTTCGGGTGGTCGACGTGTCAGGAGAGCTGATGGGGGATCTCGGTCGGCAAGGTCGAGAGATCGCCATCTACAAGCCGCAAGATCCGGGCGGCTTCCTGGCGAACCAGGTGAGCGTCTGGGGCGGGCAGCCCTACAAGGGCAACGTCTTCTTCAGCGACATGAACTCCGGCCTGTGGGCCGCGAAAGTTCAGCCCAAGGGGCGGCCGATCTCTTAGTGCGGGTGGGCGTCGGTGAGCGGGCGCGCCCTCGCTCCCGGCGCTGGCGCTCGGCGGGTCTTCGCGGTGGTCCTTCGGGGAGGCGGGGGGCGCCTCGCGAGGCGCCGTCACGAGGGCGCACCCGCCCGTCGACGATCACCCCCGTGAGAATCCTGCCGGGCGTTCTTACACGCCTCAGGCTGGCCGACCGAACCGAACTGGTGAAGAACCGAGCGTCGCGGAGGAGCCTCGCGAAGCGCCAGCGACGGAGCGACGCTCGGTTCTTCGCCTACCCGCCTTCGCTCAGCTCGCCGGCTCCATTTTCCAGAAGATGATTCCGCCGGCCTGCTGGCCGACGCCTACCGAACCGACCATCTCGAACGACTGCAGGTCGTAGACGTCTACCTTGCCGGGCTCGGCGCCCTTCCCCTCGACGCTCACGAACGCAAAGCGTGAATCCGGGGTCAGGGCGACTCCGTGGGTGACCGTCGTGGTAGACGGTACGATGGCGTGGCTCTCACCTGTCGCCGCGTCGAAGAACTGCACCTGACCAGCGCCCTTGAGAGAGGCGACCAACGTGCGGCCGTCGGCGGTGATGCCGAGGTTGTAGGGTGCGCGGCCCGCAGGGAACTTCCGGATCAGCGACCAGCTCTCGCGATCGATCACGAGGATCTCGTCGGACTTGTTGCACGCCACGTAGAGGGTTCGGTCGTCGGGGGCGGGCTGAACCCAGGTCGGGGAGCACGATGGCTCCATCGGACCGTGGTCCATCCCACTCATCGCTCCGCCGGTCATCGGGCCCATGGGGCCTGCCGGGCGAGTCATTCCGTTCGGGCCGGTCATGATCTCGGGTACTTCGTAGTCGGTGACGACGGACTCGGACCCCGAGGCCACGGAGAAGCGACGGGATACTTCGAAGGTCCGCGTGTCGATCTCGACCAACTGGTCGTCCATCATGCACAGCGAATACGCGAACAGCCCGCTGGGCGCCATGCGCAGACCGTGCGGCATCGTGCACGTCGCGATCTGATCGACTTCGACGAGATCCGGTGTGTACACCACCGACACGGTCGATGGGACGTGCTCGCCATGCAGATTGAAGTTGGCGATAAACGCGTACAGTCCGTCGGGCGTCAGATCGAGCGTCGCCGGAAAGTTGCCCAGCAGAATGGGTGCGGCGACAAGCGTGTCCGGCCCGGCATCGAACTTCCACAGCTTGCCGTCCGGTACTCCGTGGGCCGTCGTCATGTAGAGGTACTGACCGTCCGGCGAGACGTTGAGGCCGTGCGGCCCCTCGGTCTCCACCGCGATCTCACCGACCGGTGTGGTCTGGTCGATCGACACCCCACTGGCATCGAGCTTGATCCGATGGATCAGATCTGCGGACTCAGCCCCGACGTAGGCGTAGTACTCGTTCGACACATCCGTCTCGCCAGAGGAGGCGGGCTGTACCGGCATCGGTCCATCGATCGAGCCTCCGGCAGTACCCGAGCCCCCACAGGCGGACAGCGAGAGTGCGAGGACGATCGTGGAGCAGGTGCGAAATTCCATACGGATTCGATCCTTCGAGTTCGTGGTCGCGCAGTTGCTGGTGCTGCGGTCCGGCACGATTGTTCGTGATCCCGCGTCCGGCCGCTGTGGCCGACCCATGGGGTGGGCGTAATAGGCCGCACCCGAGGGACCATTTCAAGGGAGACTTCGCACGATGAGACGGTTCCTGGCCGGCATGACTGTGGCGTTCGCTATCGGCTCCGCCCCCCTTTCGGCTCAGGACGCCGCCGTACAGGCGGGGCTTCGGGTCCAGAGGCTGGTCGCGCAACCTGCGGAAGTCTCCCTCGAAGCCGGCTCCTCCTCACCCCTCGTGATCCGGGCGTTGGACGCCAACGGACAGGAGGTCCAGGCGGAGTTGCGCGTATTCGGAAGTGGCGTGACCTGGGAAGACGGACGCGTCACAGCGTCGAGAGGCGGAGAGGCCATGGTCATCGCCTCCGTCGTGCTCCCCGCCGATGCGGACCAGGAGCCTCCAACCATTCGGATCCCGATCAACGTCAGCTGGCCTGCAGTGGCTACCATAGAGATTTCGGCCCAGACGGAGCATACGCCCTACGCAGGAACGCGTATTCGCGTCGGGGCCGAGGCATTCTTCGCAGATGGGAATCCACACGCCGAACCCTCGTTCGCGTGGTCGTCATCGGATCCTGACGTAGCCACCGTCGACGCTCGAGGAAATGTGTCGGCGCTGCGCCCGGGCATGGCAACGATCTTTGCTGACTTCGATGGAGCCCGGGGCTCTCTGGCACTGTCAGTGCCCGCGTTCGAAGCGCGCTCATTGTCGATCGAAGGAGGTGCTGCTGAGGCTCGTCAGGGCGACGTCTTGACCTTCGAGGCAGTCCTCGAAGGTCCTTCGGGGCTCATCGAAGACGCGACGGTCGAGTGGACGGTAGCGTTCCAGCCCGATGATTCGATCAACGCACCCGGCGCAGCCGGCATCGTGAACGGCGGAAAGTTCGTTGGTGAGGTCCCGGGGCTGTACACGATCGTCGCATCGGCCGGAAACGTTCTGGCCCGGCGAACGGTCGAAGTGGCTCCCAGGGAAGCCGTCCAGGAGGTCCAGCTTCTCGGGCAGGGATCGGTGAGCGAGGCGCACACCTCCGACCTCTGGATCTACGAGGGCAACGACGGCCGCGACTATGCTGTCACCGGAACGTGGGGAGCGGACGGGTGGGCGTACTTCTGGGATGTCACGAACCCGGGCAGCATCTTCAAAACGGATTCGATCCGGGTCGACGCGCGTACGGTGAACGACGTGAAGGTCTCTCCCGATGCTCGATACGCAGCCATCTCGCGTGAGGGCGCCTCGAACCGTCGCAACGGCGCCGTCATCCTCGACCTCGCCGATCCAGCCCACCCTGTGATCGCTTCGACCTTCGACACCAACGGCGTCACCGGCGGAGTGCACAACATGTTCGCCACGGAGGACCACCTCTTTGCGCTCGCAGGCGGTGACAAATACGTGATCATCGACGTGACGGACCTGAGCAGTCCACGCTACGTCAGCGAATACAACCATCCCGACAGCCGAGTGCACGACGTCTGGGTGCACGACGGAGTCGCATACTCGTCCGAGTGGGGGAACGGAGTCGTGGTGGTGGACGTGGGGAACGGGCAGTGGGGCGGGTCGATCGAGAACCCGGTCTTCGTAACCAACGTGCCCTACCCCGTCGGTTCGACGCACGCGGCCTTCCCGTATTTCCAGGAAGACACCGGCAACTTCTACCTCTTCCTCGGCGACGAGATCATGAACCGCGAGGGAGCGGCCTGGGGCGGCGCAGGGCTCGGCGGCATTCCGGAGAAGGGCGGCACCCCTTCGGTGACGCGTGGCTACATCCACATCATCGACTTCACGGACCCGGAGTTCCCCGTGGACGTGGCCCGGTATGAGGCGTCCGAGTTCGGCACCCACAACCTCTGGGTCGAAGACGACATGCTGTACGTGGCCTATTACGAGGGCGGCGTCCGCACCGTCGACGTTTCCGGCGAGCTGATGGGCAACCTCGCCACACAGGGCCGTGAGGTTGCGGTCTTCAAGGGCTTCGACCCGGACGGCTACACGGCCAACGCACCGATGGCGTGGGGGCCTCAGCCGTACAAGGGCAACCTCTTCTTCAGCGACTTCAACTCAGGGCTGTGGTCGGTGAAGGTGATGCCTAAGGGACGGCCCGTCTCCTGAGCCTGCGCCGCTCACGACGATGACTATTCTCCTCGCGATTCTCGTCGCGACGCTGACGACATCGTTCTTCTGCTCCGTGCTCGAGGCCGTCTTCCTCTCGATCACGCACTCTCACATCGCCGTACTCAAGAGTCGAGGCGAGTGGGCCGGCGCGTGGCTGGACAAGGCGCAGGCGAACATCGATGAGCCCATCGCGGCGATTCTCACGCTCAACACCATCGCGAACACGATGGGGGCTTCATTAGGCGGGGTGGTCGCGGGGCGGCTCTTCGGGAGTACCGCGATCGCAATCTTCTCCATGGTGCTGACCTTCTCGGTCCTCATCTTCTCGGAGATCGTGCCGAAGACGTTGGGCGCGACCTATTGGAGACGCCTGGCCAGCCCCGCCGCGCGGTCCATCAACGTGCTCGTGATCGTGATGAAGCCGCTTCTGGTGCCCCTCGGCTGGCTCGCACGGCTCCTTACCGGCTCATCCGCCGGCCCGACCGTGAGCCGGGCAGAGATCGAGGTCCTCGCCGAGATCGGCCGCCGCGAAGGCACGCTCGACGAAGACGAATTCTCGGTGGTGAGCAACATCATCCGCCTGGACGAGGTGTCGATCGCGGAGGTGATGACGCCCCGGACGGACATGATCGGCATCCCATCCTCCGCGACCATCGACGACGCTCAGGAGTTGATGCTCGGAACGGGGCACCTGCGCCTCCCCGTTTACGAAGAGAGTCTCGACACGATCGTCGGGGTGATCGTGGGGCGTGATGTCTGGCGCGCGCACCTTGCGGGCGAAACCCGCCTTTCCGAGGTGCTCCGGCCGGTGCCGTTTGCTCCGTCGTCGAAGCCGGTGGAGGACCTCATCCCCGAAATGCGCTCCCAACTGACCAAGATGGCCATCGTCCTGGACGAGTTCGGCGGCACCGCGGGACTGGTCACGCTCGAAGACCTCATCGAGGAAATCATCGGTGAGATCCAGGACGAGCACGAGGGAGACGAACCGGAGGACTTCCAGGCGCTCGGCAACGGCCGGCTTCGCGTCTGGGGTGGCGCGACCCTTCGAGAGGTTTCGCAGCGACTCGACTTCGATCCACCGGAAGACGAGGACTTCGACACCGTGGGCGGCTTCGTCTTCGGCCGACTCAATCGCGTCGCCGTCGTCGGGGATGAAGTGGTCGTGACCTCGGGAACGTTCCGGGTCACGCAGATGGAGGGTCGTCGGATTCAATACCTGTTGTTCGAGCCGACGGACCCCGAAGAAGTGGACGGCTGAGAGAGCCAGCTCGAGCCCTGACCGGGGAGCCGACTCCGACTCCGCGAATCAGGAGGAGGAGACTTCGTCCGGCCTGACGTCGACGACTTCGATCGCGGCGACGACTTCGACATGCTCGGCAGCCACGTTGACGGAGTCCTCGGTCGCCCCGTTGACCGCCCCCTTCGCGGCCGCCTCGCGCGCCCTTTCTTCCTGCTCCTCGATCCAGAATGAGATCGCGAGCAGGATCGCGCCGCACGTGATCGCCATGTCGGCGACGTTGAAAATCGGAAAATCCCAGAAGATCAGATCGACAGGCCCCAGGAAGTCCACGACCCCACGATCCCAGCGAACCCGATCGTACAGATTCCCGACCGCGCCCGACACGACCAGTGAGATCGACGTGATCCGCAGGTAGTCGCGCCGCTCAGCCTGGCGATAAAGCACCGCCAGGAGAATGAGCGCGAGGATCGTGACGGGAATGAAGAACCAGCGAGAGTCATCCCCGATACGCATCCCGAACGCCGCGCCCTTATTGAATGCGAGGGTCAACGGCACCAGGCCCCCGAAGAGCTCGGAACTCTGGATAGAGAGAACCTCGAGCGCCCAGCGCTTCGTGATGACATCCAGCGCCATGATGATCGGGAACAGCGTCCCGAAGATGAGATATTTTGGCCGCACGCGCTCTTCTCTGATCCGAGCCCACCGACCCTCAGAGGGTCGAGGAGAAGTCTCGAAAGGGTCGGGAAGTAGACTCGCTGAATATGAGCATTCGCGGCCCCGCGTCTACGACGTAGCGCCATGCCTCACTGGCCTGACTACGCCCTCGACCGCCCAGCGTTCCGCGCATTTGCACCTGTACCATACAACGGGTATAATATACCCCTCCCTGGGGGCGCCCGACTTTTCTTGACACTACGATCAGGGGCCGGGAGCTTTCAATAGAGGATTCTCTCACCCGGGATCGCGAAGACAACATCGCGGTGTCGGGCTTTTTCTCCCCAGAAATCGGTGTCCCCCACGCTTCTCCGACTGTGCCGGCGCGGCTTCGCGACCGGGGTCTTTCTTCTGGTCGCGTCAGGCTTTTTGAGCCCAGGCGCGGCACAGGTGCAGGTAGAATTCCCTGCCCTGAAGAGGGAGTACCCGGGCTCGGGGCCGTACGTCTGCCCCGCCCCAGCGACGCCCCTCGACCCTAGTCCGGATGACCAGGCTCGGTCGAGCCAGCTCTCGTCTGACTCCCAACAGGCCCTGATCCTCGGGGACCTGGAGCGGGTGGACGTGTTGCTCGGGCAGGCCGCGGAGCTCGACGGCACGTCGGCGGACCTCGCGTACCGTCGCGCCCGGGTGCTGGAGGATCTGAACCGGACCGAGCAGGCCATGCAGGAGTACTGCCGCGCGATCGACCTCGGGGTCGACGAGATCGGCGTGCGGGAGCGTGACGTCCGAGACCGGATCGACGGACTCTACGAGCAAATCCGCGCCCGACTGCCGGTGGCGGCTCAGCAGGCGTTCGTCGCCGGGCTGATCGCAGCGGATGACACGCTGTGGGTGGACGCGATCGAGTCCTTCTCTGGCGCCATCGACCTCGCGCCGACATGGGCGGACGCGATCTACAATCGGGCGCTCATACGAGAGTACATCGGCGACCTTTTTGGCGCACTTGTCGACTTTCGGGCGTATCTGGCGGTGGTCGCCAATCCCGAGGATGCCGATGCACTCGCGATCTCGCAGCGAATCGGCGAACTCGAGGGGGCGGCATCGGTCGCCACTCCGAGTCCGGCGGGTGCCCTGGCACTCGGAGTGGTGCCGGGGATGGGGCAGTACTACACGGGCCGCCCGATCATGGGCACGGCCACACTGATGTCGGCCGGCATCGCAGTCGCGGCCGGATTCATGATCAAGGACATCACGGTCCTCTGCCTCGAAGACCCTCCCGAGGGACAGGCGTGCCCGCCCGATCTCATCGTGGACGAGATCACGGAACGACCCTACCTGTGGGTCGGCATCGGCATCGGAGCGGCGATCACCATCGCCGGAGCGGTCGAGGCCTATCTGACCGCCAAGAAGGCGCGGGATGCCCGAATCGGGCTCACGACCCCTGCCGAGACCGGACTCAACATCGGCGTGCCCGAAGTTTCGGCTCGCGGAAGCCAGATCGACTTCGCCTTCGTCCGGTACCGATTCCGATGAGCGGCGAGCGAGGAGTAGTGATGAGCAGAGGGCTGCGGTTCGCCCTGCGGCGCCGGG
>JBDGVS010000090.1:0-8252 GCA_039585535.1 Gemmatimonadota bacterium
CACCAAGATGGAGGATCTGATTGCGGGTGTTTTCGAGCCGAACTCCGCTCACCATGACATTTGCTCGTCTCATGGCCGGTTCTGCGTCGGGAAGGTCGGCAGAAATCTGGTCGAACACTTCCTTCTCGATCACGGTAACCTGCCGCTTGGAGCGGCCGAAGTTCGCATCCGTGTCGATGCCTTTGCCGGCCACAAGGTGGACCGATCGGGCAGGGTCCATGACGCCGCGGTGTGCCCGCTTGATCCACAGAGCTTCGATCGTGCCGCTCACCGCGCACGCTCCTTTGCGCCTCTCAGCGCTTCGATGACGTTGTCGCGCCGTCGTGCCTTCACGCCGGCGGCCTCCTGTTCGATGGGTAGTCGACGATGCTCTCCCACTCCGATGCATCGGACCGTGCAACGACTGCGACTACTGGCTCGGTATCGCTGAGGTTTACGACCTCGTGCGGCACCCCCGGCTCGATGAAGATCAAGTCGCCAGCCTCGTTGTCCATCGATTTCTCGAGGTCCTCGCCGTACTCGTGACGCACTCGTCCCTGCAGGATGAAGAGCATGACCTCGAAGTCGACGTGAACGTGCGCGTAGGCAACCGCCCCGGGTGGTACCGTTGCCACGTTCATCGAAAGCTTCCGGGCGCCCACGTTCTTGGCGGACATGCCGGTCTTGTATCGGATACCGTTCCACCCCCGATGGGTGTCCGGATTCCGAATGCAGAGGATGCCGCCTCCGTCTTCGGTTCGGGCTGACAGATCTGCCGACTCATTCTCGCTCATGATCTTCCCACCCGTCTGATCATCGGATCAACGCTTCCAATGCTGCCGGCGTACGTGCCAGGCCGCGCGTGAGGACCTCGACGCCATCCTCGGTTACCAGCACCACGTCTTCGACGAAGACGCTGATCTCGAGATCGTGGTTGTAGTACCACGGCTCGACCGTGAAGACCATGCCGGGCTCGAGCGGCTCTCCCAGGAGCGCCGGATCTCCCGAGTTCATACCGATATGATGCCCAAAAAATGAGGGCGTCTGCATGTATTTCTCTTCGTGGTCCGGGATCGCTTCGTAGGCGACCGCGGTGAGCTCTGCGAAGGTGACGCCTGGACGGATCGCGGCGATGATCGCGTCTGCGACGCTCGTACTCAGCAGGAGTTTCTCTTCTTGCAAGGGTGTGAAGCTGCCACCCACGGGGAAAGTGCGGCCGACGTCACTGATGTAGCCGTCGACCTCACAGCCGACATCGAGGATCACGAGTTCGTCGGACTCCATCGGGCGATTGCGCCGGTCGTAGTGAGCCGCGAGGACCCGCCAGGGCCAGAGGCTGTTCGGGCCCGACTTCACGATCGGGGTGAATGGGATCGTCTGAGACCCGAGGGTTCGGCAGGTGGATTCGAACGCGGCCTGCAGAGTGCGTTCGTCGACCCCTGGCCGGATACGGGCCGCGGACGCGCGAATCGCCTGGACAGTGGCGTCGGCCGCGGTCTGCATCTTCTGGATTTCGTATCGGCTCTTGATCATCCGACCCTGCGCGACCTCTTCGAAGGCGTTCAGGAATCTCGCCTCCGGGTATTCCGCGCCGAGGTGGAGGATCATGCTCTGCAGAGGATCCAGATTTCCGAAGAGGGGGACCTTCGGCGTAGCGATCGGTGCTGCCGTACCTCCGTTGACCCGAATCGGCGTACGCGCTCGCACCCTCTGCGACATGTACCGGTCGAACTCGGCCATCGAGCGATACTCTTCGACGCCGCCGATACTGCGGAGCTGATAGTCGGTGAGGAGTGGGCGTCCAGGGAAGTCGTTCTGTCTTCCGGGGTTCTCGAAGCGGTAATCCGTCTCCGGGAGGAAGAGGATCGACCGATCGTTCTCCGAATCGAGCACCAGCATCGAGTTCGGAACCTCCAGCCCGGTGTAGTACCAGAAGTCTTCCAGCTGCCGGAAGGTGTCGCCGTGGGTGCGACCGTCGGATGACGGCACCAGCATGACTCCGCCACCGCTGTCCCGAAGGAGGCGAATCATGTTCGATCGCCGGAAGGAGTACTCCTGGGGGCGGAAGGGAAGCCGTCGCACCCAGTCGGAGTAGCGCTGTTCAGGCGTGGGGCCCCGCGCCTCCGAATCGGCGCTGGCTTCGGTGGTCTGCCCGCTCGCAGGAGCAGCTGCGGCCACGAGCGCACAGGAAAAGAAGACGGCGGCAGGGAGCGATCGCATCACGGCGTTGTGGCAGAAGGGCGGGGGACGACCGTACGTTGGCCGAGCCCAACAGCCGCCGCCAGCCCCCAGGAGCCTCGCGCTGTCTCTTAAACTCCAGATCGAGCTGGTCTACGATCCCGACTGCCCGAACGTCGATCGGGCCCGAGAGATCCTCACCCAATGCTGCCGTGAGGCCGAGATCCCGGCGGTTTGGAGCGAGTGGAGCAGCGACGACTCCGAGTGCCCACCGTATGCCCGGAACCTCGGGTCACCCTCGGTGCTGGTGAACGGGGAAGACGTCGCTCCCGGGCCCCATCCATGGACCGAAAGAAATCCTGAGTCTGGTCCGAGATGTCGTGTGTACCGCGACGGCGACGCCATCGTGCGTGCGCCGCCGGCCTCTCGCGTCGGGCAGGCGATCGCTCGAGCCATGCAGCCGGAGGTGGGCTAAGCGGGGAGGGGTGTCCGCAAGGCGCATCGACGCGGTCCGCGAACGGCCTTATGATCGGCGTTCCACAAGGTCACTCGATCCATACGGTTGTAGCGGAATGATTCCCACGCACGGTCCGACCCCCTCGTTCGGGCGTATCCTCGTCGTCCCGATTCTCGCGGCGCTCGTCGCGCTCACCAGTCCGTCCGTCACGGCGGGTCAGGGCATCGACCAGGTGCTCCAGGCTTCGCTGCTGGACGACTACGCATGGCGCAACATCGGTCCCGATCGTGGGGGCCGTTCCATCGCTGTGAGTGGAGTCGTCGGGCGCCCGGACGAAGGGTACTTCGGCGCGGTCGGCGGCGGGCTCTGGAAGACCACCGACGGTGGCAACGACTGGTTCCCGGTCACGGACTTTCAGATCACCTCTGCGTCGGTCGGTGCCGTCGCGGTCAGTGAGACCGACCCGGACCTCGTCTTCATCGGGACCGGTGAGACGTGCATCCGAGGCAACATCCTTCCCGGAGACGGCGTGTACCGCAGTCGGGACGCTGGCGCGACCTGGGAGCATATCGGCTTCTCCGAGTCGCACGGCATCAGCAAGATCCGTATCCACCCGACGAACCCCGACATCATCTACGTGGCGTCCTTCGGGAAGTACTCTGCGGCGAGTGAAGAGCGCGGGGTATTCAAGAGCGTCGACGGTGGCGACACGTGGGAGCGTGTTCTCTACCGCAACGATGTGACGGGTGCGATCGACCTCGTGATCGACCGCAACAATCCGGACGTGCTGTACGCCTCGATGTGGGAGGCCTTCCGGAAAGAGTACACCGCGTCGTCCGGCGGCCCCGGCAGCGGGATGTTCAAGACGACGGATGGTGGTGCGACCTGGACGGAGATGACCCGTGCGCCGGGCATGCCACAGGAAGGGATGGTTGGCCGCATCGGTCTCGCCGTCTCGAGCGCCGACTCTGATCGCGTCTACGCACTGTACGAGAACGACAACGGCGGCCTCTTCCGGAGTGACGACGGTGGTTCGTCGTGGGAGCTGGTCAACGACGAGCGTCGGATCCGTCAGCGGGCCTTCTACTACACGCACGTCTTCGCCGACCACCAGAATGCAGATGTCGTCTATCTGCAGAACACGTCGGTCTTCCGCTCTGAGGACGGGGGAGAGACGCTCGAGGTCATCAACAACGGCACACACGGCGACCATCACGACATGTGGATCGACCCGGACGACCCGGCTCACATCATCGACGGGAACGATGGTGGTGGTGCGGTGAGCTTCGAGACCGGTGCTCAGTGGACCGACCAGGAGTTCTCGACCTCGCAGTTCTACCAGGCCGTGACCACGGCGCACGTGCCGTTCCACGTTTGTGGTTCGCAGCAGGACAACAGCACGCTGTGCCTGCCGTCGGACTGGAACGCGGACCGCCTCGATGACGAGGATGTGAACCTTCTCGCCGGGCAGCCGAATTCGATCACCGAAGGATCGATGGCAGTAGCGTACCGCGTCGGTGGTGGTGAGCCCGGTTACATCGCGCCGGACCCGACGGATCTGGACGTCTTCTTCTCGGGGACGAACAACGGTCGGTACATCGACAAGTACAACAAGGAACTCGGCACCTCTCGTGAGGTGAACCCGTTCCCCTGGTTCTATTCCGGCGAGCCGGCCCTCGACATGGTGGATCGCTGGCAGTGGACCTTCCCGATCATCTTCTCTCCGCTCGACGAGAACGTGCTCTTTACGTCGTCGAGCCGCCTCTGGCGGTCCGAAGACAGAGGGAACACGTGGGAGCAGCTGAGCCCCGATCTCACGCGCGCCGATCCAATGACGCTGGGACGTTCGGGCGGCCCGATCACCGGAGACATGAACGGCCCCGAGGTCTACGCGACGATCTTCGCCGTGGGACCGAGCAAGGTGGACATCAACGTGATCTGGACCGGTTCCGACGACGGCCTGGTTCACGTCACGCGGGACGGGGGCGCTACGTGGAACAACGTGACCCCGCCGGACATGCCCGACTTCGGTCGGGTCAGTCAGATCGACGCGTCGGCGTTCAACGCCGGGCGTGCCTACATCTCCGTGCGTCGACCGCTCCTGGACGACTTCGCGCCGTATATCTGGAAGACGGACGACTTCGGTGCGAGCTGGACGAAGATTGTGAACGGCCTGCGCGACGACGCGTACGTCAACGCGGTGCGTGAGGATCAGAACCGTGCCGGCCTGCTGTACGCAGGTACGAACCACGGTGTTTACGTGTCACACGACGACGGGATGAACTGGCAGGAGCTCAACCCCGGCCTTCCCGATATTCCGATCACGAATATCGTCGTCGAGCACAATGAGCTTGCGATCGCATCGCACGGTCGGGGCTTCTGGATCCTCGATAACATGGCCCCGATCCGTCAGGCCGAGGCTGGGATGACGAGCGAGGCCGTGCGTCTGTTCGCTCCAGCGTCGGCCTACCGGTCGGCGGACGGTGCGGTGATCTCGTACTGGCTCGGTGACGAGCCGCAGGAAGCTCGACTCGAGGTGCTCGGCACGGATGGCGAGGTGCTGAAGACCTTCGAGCCCGCAGTAGAGGGTGAGGACCGTGATCGCTGGTCCGGTGAGGCTCTCCCGATCGAGGCGGGGTTGAATACGCTGCGTTGGAATCTGCGCGGTGACGGCTGGACGGGTTACCCGCGACTGGTCTTCTGGGGCGTCCGGACGAACGCACCGACGCTGCCGCCGGGGCGCTACACGCTCCGCCTCACGGTCGACGGACAGACCGAGACGAGTCAGATGGAGATCGAGCCCCATCCGTGGATCAAAGATGTTACGCTCGCCGACATGCTGGTTCAGTTCGACTTCGCCACGGCGATCCGGGATCGGGTCGAAGAGGCGAACCAGGCTGTGATCGCGATCCGTCGGATGCGCACGCAGGTGCTGGCTCGCCTCGAAGAGAGCGACGACCGGGAGTTGCGGCAGGCCATCGACGCGCTCAATGCGGCGGCGGAAGGTGTGGAAGCGAACATCTACCAGGTGCGGAATCGCGCGGGCCAGGATCCGCTGAACTTCCCGATCAAGGTCAACAACCGGTTGGCCAACCTGCTCTCCATGGTGGAGCAGGGAGACGGAGCACCGAATGACGGGATGCGTGACGTATTCCAGATCATGTCCATGGAGCTCGACGGATACCTCGGAACGCTCGAGGGTGTCTGGACGGACGAGATGGCGGCGGTGAACGCTCGACTCGGCGAACTGGGGCTGGACGCTCTGGATCCGTGGGACGAGAATACGGCGATTTGGGCTCCCGAGGGGCTGTAGGCAGCAAGCCCCGCGCCGCTTCGGCGCACTCGGCATAACGCGGCCCGTTCCCACTTCTGGGGACGGGCCGCTTTGCATGGTTCCAACGTTTTGGGCCGGGATGGTATCGAAGTGCGATAGGTCGACATACGACATGTCGAATTTCGATAGGAGGCCCAGTGAGGGATGTATCGGAGGTGTTACCTCTGTCCAGAAGCCTGCTTCACCTGCTGCTCGCGCTGCAGGAGGGGGCGCGCCACGGGTACGCCGTTAAGAAACGGGTAGAGGCGCTGAGCGACGGAGTCGTGAAGATGGGGCCTGGCACCCTGTACACGACGATCCAGCGAGGTGAAGAGCAGGGTCTGATCTGCGAGTCGTACGATCGGCCACCTGACGAAGAGGACCAGTCGCAACGTCGGTACTACGAGCTGACCGAGCTCGGTCGACAAGCGTTGGTGGCGGAGGTCGAGCGCCTGGACGTTCTGGTAACGACGGCGCGCGCGGCACTCGGAAGTGCCCCGGCCGGATGAGTCCTTCGCCCCTCGAGGAGCGCGTATACCGCCTCCTCCTTCGCGCTTATCCGCCGCACTTCCTCGGACGCTTCAGCGACGAGTTGATCGCGGTGTTCCGTGGTCAGCGGTCGGAGCCGGAGTACCGGGGAGCGTTCGGGGCAGCGCGTTTCTGGGCTGACATCCTGCACGACTGGGCCCGGGCAGTCGTTGCCGCACGAAGGGGGGCGAGAACGCTGCGACGCGACGGACAGCGCGGGGAGTGGAAGGGAGACAGTGGACGAACTACAGGATGGGAGGCGGGGGTGGATGCGTTGAAACAGGACCTGGTGTTTGCCGCGCGAAGTCTGGTGCGGGCACCCATGTTCACGATGATCGCGGTGGTGACGCTCGCGATCGGTATCGGTTCGAATGCGGCGATTTTTGGAGTCGTACGTAGCGTGCTCATGCAGCCGCTGCCGTACGGGGATCCGGCGGGAGTCGTCACGATCTGGAGTCAGTGGAACGGCTTTCCGAAGACGTGGGTCTCGATGGCCGAATACGAGGCCTACCTCAATCAGTCCCGCTCCTTCGAAGATCTGACGATCTGGAGCGAGACCAGCGTCACCTTTACGGACCCGGGTAATCCCGAGCGGGTCGGTGGCGTGTCGGCGTCGGAGAACCTGACGTCGGTCCTCGGTATCGATATGGCGGCCGGACGCTTCTTCACTCGCGGGGATGCGTTGTTGACCGACACGCTGCCCACCGAAGTGATCGTGATCTCATACGCCGCCTGGTCGCGGAGGTGGGACCGGGACCCGTCCATTGTGGGGAGCACGACGGAGATGAATGGCAGGCAACGAGAGGTTATCGGGGTTCTTCCCGAAGGCTTCAGGCTGCCCACGCAGTTCGGACTCACCGAGCCCGCTGATGTCTTCTTTCCGATGTACACGCAGCGCACGATGGTCACGGACTTCCCGGAGGGCGGGGGTTCGCATGGCTGGCACGTTGCCGGACGTCTCCGGGAGGGGGTCACGGTGGAGGCCGCCCAGCATGATATACGGGAGGTCATCGGGCGTGTTCATGCGGAGTTCGACGCGTATCCAGCGGAACGAGGATTCAGTCCTCTGCTCTTCGGGGTCGCGGATGATGTACTCGGCTCGATCCGGCCCGCCCTGATGGCGTTGCTGGCCACGGTCACATTCGTACTCCTGATCGCCTGTGCGAACGTGGCGAACCTCCTGCTCGCCCGCAGTGAGGATCGAGCCTCGGAGCTTGCCGTCCGTGCGGCTCTGGGGGCAGGTCGACGCCGGCTGGTCGGCCAGCTTCTCATCGAGAGCCTCGTACTCGCAGCCGTCGGTGGAGTGATGGGGGTAGTGCTGGCGAATGTCGGCCTTGGAGCGTTCAAGGCGCTCAATCCAGGGAATCTCCCGAGAATCGATGAGGTGCGTGTCGACGGGCTCGTCCTGGCCTTCTCCGCGCTCGTCACCCTCGGAACGGCTCTGGCCTTCGGCGTGCTTCCAGCACTTCGCACTACGTCGGGGGGACTCCGGGGACGCATGGGCACGCGAGGAACACGAGGCGTCGGTCGTGCGGGTTGGCAGGGCACGCTCGTGGCCGTCGAGACAGCGGCCGCCGTGGTGCTCGTGGTGGGCTCGGGACTGATGGTGCGCACCTTTGGTGAACTCACGGCGATCGAACCGGGATTCGCCTCGGAAAACCGACTCACCCTGGCGGTGAGCCTGCCGACGACCCGGTACCCTGAGGCCGAAGCCTCGACCGAGTTCTGGCGCGAGACGTTGCGGCAGGTCGAGGAGCTGCCCGGAGTCACGTCCGTTGGCGCGATCCGCTCACTCCC
>JBDGVS010000091.1:0-8242 GCA_039585535.1 Gemmatimonadota bacterium
GAGTCGAGCCCTTCTTGGCCGGAGCCTTCTTCTGGGCCGGTGCCTTCTTCTTGGCCGCCGGGGTCTTCTTCGTCGCCGCTGGCTTTTTCGCTGCCGAGCTTCGCTTCACGGCGGGAGTCTTCTTCCTTGCGGCGGTCTTCTTCGCTGCCGTCTTCGACTCGCTATCCGCCGCGGCACGTCCCCGGTCGAATTCTTCCTTGGCAGCGGCGGCTCCGGCGGCGACGCCTTTCGCCACAGTCTTCGCCTTCTTGGCGGCTTGCTTTGTGGCTCGCGTGACTGACTTCCGCGCTTGCGCTGCCTCGTGCTTCACGACGGTCTTGGCGGCCTTGGTCGCGACGGTCTTGGCGGCTTTCCGCGCGCCGGCCGACACCTTCTTCGTCACCGCCTTCCGCTTCGTCTCGCGCTCCTTCGCGCTGGCCCTCCGTTCCTTCTCCCGCTCGCGCGCTGCCTTCATCTGCTCTTTGGCCTTGGCCTTCGCCTGTCGGGCATCATCGCGGGCCGCACGCGTCCGCTCCCGTTCCCTCTCGAGCAATCCTGCCGTCCGCTCCTGCGCAGCAGAGGCTCGAGCCAGCTTCTTCTCGGTCTTCTCCTGCGCCGCGTGCGCCTTCTTCAGCTCAGACTCCGCCTGTTCCTGGGCGACCTTCGCCTTCTTCAGCCGGGACTCCGCTTTTTCCTGGGCGGCTTTCGCTTTGGAAAGCTCGCGCTCGAGCTTCTTCGTGGTGACGTCCGACTTCGCGGCCATTGGGTATCTCCGGGACCAGGGTTGAGCCAAGGGGGAATGTACCGTTTGAGAGGCGCGACGCGCATCACCTGACAACTGCGGTGTGGCGCTCACCGGTGGGGTTGGTCATCTTTACGTCGCTCCTTGGGCGGTGAAAAATCATCACAGACGAGCGCCGGAGGCTATCTCTCATTTTTGGGCTTATGGTCGATCCCACACTTCTCGTCATTGAAGACGCGCGCGATCATGCGCTGCTCGTCCGGGTTGCTGCACGCAGGGCCTCCCCTGGCCTCGACGTTCGCGTTGCGGGTGACGGGAGAGAGGGCATCGCCTACCTGGCCGGGACGCCCCCGTTCCAGGATCGCCGGTCGCATCCTCTTCCCGATCTGATCATCCTCGACTTGCTGATGCCCGAGATCGATGGCTTCGCGGTGCTCGAATGGATGGGCGAGAACCGGGTCGGGAACATTCCGGTGGTCGTGCTGACGTCGTCGGAGAATGCGGAACACGAGTCACGATCGATCGAGCTCGGTGCGAAAGCCTTCTATCGGAAACCGAGCGACCTCGATTCCCTCGACGCCGTTGTTCGGACGATCGTCGACACGTGGGTCGGCCCGGCAGACCAGGCCGACCCCTTTACCGCGTCGATTCCGTCGGCTGGGTGAGTTCGTCGGGCACGAAGTCCCGAACGTTCACATAGACGACAACCGCCCAGGCCATCAGTGCCAGGGCGATCACCACCAGACCGGTCTTCCAGTCGATCCGTGCGTTCCGGATCCAGCCCAGCA
The DNA here is from genome assembly GCA_039585535.1 of Gemmatimonadota bacterium. GTDB lineage: Bacteria > Gemmatimonadota > Gemmatimonadetes > Longimicrobiales > Gaopeijiaceae > UBA2589. Next base: position 1,510 of record JBDGVS010000091.1, read on the forward strand.
TCTGCCGTCGCCCCGCGTCAGAGGGAGATGACGAGGGAGAACGTCAGGAAGTTGTCGAACTTCTTGCTGGGCACGAGCACGGTCTGATCGAGCGGGTTGTTCCCCAGATCGAAGAGCGGCACGCCGATCAGCGCCGGCTGGTTATCGAAGAGCACGCGGTAGCTCGTCTTCAAAGCAAGCCCCTGGGTAAGCGTCACCGAGATCGACGCGAGCCAGTCCAGACGCAAATCCTCTGTGTCGGCGAGATTCTCGTCCGCGATCAGCGTCGTGCCGAAATCAGTGGTCTCGGTGAGGTCGCGAGTGAATTCGATGTTGGCCCGGATACCGCCGAAAGCATCCTCCTTGCCCGGCGTCGGCTCAACGTCTTTCTGGACCGTGTAGGTGCCACCGATGTCGGCCTTGAAGAGGGTGCGATCGTCGTTTATGAACGCGTCTCCCACTCCCGCGACGAGGGAGACCCGGTTGTTGAACCCGGAGAAGGTGTTTCGCTCCCAGCCGGCTCCGCCGAAGACGAAGAAGTTGTGCTCGCCCAGATTTCGGTCGTATCGCGAGCGGGCAAAGTAGTTCTCAGCCGACTTCTCTTCCCGCACGGTCTCGTTTAGCTGGAAATCGGTCTGCCCCGTGCCGTTGGCCGTGCGATCGGTGAATCTGGAGGAAGAACGAATCCCTCCGATCTCCAACTTGAACGCGTTTACGGGACCCTTCCCTTCGAGCGTCGACTTGAGACCGAGGGTCGTCGAGCTGGCGTTCCCCGACGCGGTTACGAACGCGAGCTCAGTGGAGTTCGCCCAGACGAAGGGCTCGGCCTCTTCCTGGGCACGGATGGGACTGACCGTGACCAATGCAGCAAGGGTCACGAGGGGAGCGATGCGTCTAATGGTTATCGACATTCTGGTCTCCACAGGGCCGGGTTGTTCAGGGGATCATCTGCAGTCCATCGGGCTCGTTACGCCGCAGGCCATCGATAGATCCGTCGTTCAATCTTTCGCGACTGAGACCGGATGAGAATCCAGGACGGCCCGCACTCGGGCTCGGAGTCGCGCCGCAGTGAACGGCTTCCGAATCAGTAGCTCGGGGCGGAGTTCGAAGGCGTCGCTGAGGAAGTGGTCATCGACGTATCCAGACATGAACAGGACCGGTGTCGTCGGATGGGTCAGTGCCAGTCGTTCCGCCAATTCGTGACCGCTCAACCCCGGCATGACGACGTCCGTCAGGACAAGGTCCAGGTTCGGTGCCTGAACGCGGAGGAGCTCTGCTGCGCGGGTACCCGAGGAGACGGACTGAACCTCGTAACCGGCGTCCGTCAGCGCTCGGGCAACGAAGCGCCGCACCATCTCGTCGTCCTCGACGACGAGCACGCGCTCCGACCCACGACTCCCCGCAACATCTGCCACCGGGGGGGGGGCACCCCGCTCAACCACGCTGGCAAGCGGCAGTGCCACAGTGAACGTGCTACCGACGCCGGGCTCGCTCTCGACCTCGACAGTGCCGTCGCAGCGCCTCACGATGCCGTACACTGTCGAGAGCCCCAAGCCTGTGCCTTCTCCGGTAGGCTTCGTCGTGTAGAAGGGCTCGAAGATACGCGTGCGCGTCGCGAGCTCGATCCCGCTCCCGGTGTCCTCGACTCGAAGGATACCGAAGGGGCAGGCCTCGAGATCTTCGACCGCGCTTCCTGCACATGACTCAGTTCCTCTTCGGGCCTCCTCACAGGTGGAAATCCTGACGCGCCCACCGCGCGGCATCGCGTCCCGGGCGTTCAGAACGAGGTTGAGGACGACCTGCTCCAACTCACCGGGATCCATGTCTACGTGTAGCTCGCGTTCTGCGAGATCGACTTCGAGGGAGATCTGCTCGCCGAGGATCGGGACGAGCATCTTCGCCAGGTCTGGCACGACTTCGTTCAGGTCCACGACCTGCCGGCCCCCGCGCTGCTTACGGCTGAACGCGAGCAGTCGGCGGGTCAGGCTCGTGGCCCGAATGGTCGCCTTGGAGATCTGCGCCAGATCCTCTCTGGCGGTGACGGACGCCGGCATTTCGTCCTCGAGGAGCTCGACGTTGCCTCCGATCACGGTCAGGATGTTGTTGAAGTCGTGTGCGATCCCCCCTGCGAGCTGACCGATCGCCTCCATCTTCTGCGTCTGGCGGAGTTCTTCCTCCGTGCGCCTCTCCTCGGTGATGTCCTGGACGATCATTTCGAAGACCGGCGCACCGTCGGGGCCGCCGATGAGCGCGCCTCCGAGGCGGATCGTCACCGGCAGTCCATCGGCTCTCAACCAGTCCAGTTCGGTCGTGCTGACTTCTCCGGAAGCGATCGCCTCATCCACCAGGCCCTGCCGACGATCCCGATCGACGTAGAGAGCTTCTGGTCCGACTTCGAGCAGGTCATTCTCTGAGTCGTATCCCAGCATCTCCACGAGGGCGCGATTAACCTGCAGGAAGCGGCCATCGAAGGTGGAGACGTAGAGACCGACGACGGCATTGTCGAACAGAGACTCGAACCGCTGTCTGGCAGCTCGTTCCGCAGCCTCTGCGCGGTCTCGTGCGCTCAACGTCTTATTGAATTGCGCTACCACCTCACTGATTTCGATGGGCGTATCCGGCGGAAGTGGAACGATCTGGCCCGCGATCGTGCCACGAGTGCGCTCAGCGAGTTCACGCAGGGCCCCCGCGATCCGCCCATACGACCAGGCCGCAAACAGGACGCCGAGCAGCATGATGAGAAGCGATGCGCCGATATGGAGCGCCGCCTCACGCCGAGCGGGCCCGAGCACGTCGGCGTTGGGAACGCCGACGTAGACGATCCACCCGCGAGCGATCTCGACCTGTCCCCAGGTCCGGTCCACGCCCGCGAAGTCCGGCCCCGTCGCGACCCAACGGCCGGGCTCGACGAGCCTGTCGGAGCCAGTGAGGGGTGGAAGGGCAGACCCGACACGACTTTCGGGTTCCGTGGAGCGCGCCACGACGATGCGATCGGCGGTTGCGACGGTGACCAGGTGGTCCGGTGGAATCGTGACTCCGCCGAAAAGCTCACTCAACTCGATGAGGGCAACCGTTCCAACGATTGCTCCTGCGAAGGCTCCGTCCTCGTCGGTCACGGGCGCGACGAGCGGCAGGATCCAGCCACCCGCGAAGTCTGCCTCCACCGGATCGCCTAGTGAGAACACGGGGTTGCTTTGCACCTCGTCCCACCACGGCCACGTGACCGCCGACGCCCCAGGAGGAGCCGGAGACGCCGAGCAGACAACGTGACCGTCGGGCGCCACGGCCACGGCGTTAAGGAGGAAAGGGAAGAGGTCCGTGACCGTTCTCATGCGCTCGGGACAGGCCTCGTCAATGAGCCAGTCGGTCCCGGAGCGGTTCGACGTGGCCATCATGAGCTGTTCGGCCTGACCGAAGAACTGGACTACGCCGAGAGAGATTGCGTCCGCCACGGCCAGTGCATTGGCTTCGGCATCTTCGCGCGCGGACTGATAGTCGTGGACGCTCCACCAGCTCTGCAGGAGCAGCAGGGGAAGTGCGAGGCCACAGACCAGCGCGATGAGTTGGCCGCGCAGGGAAGGGGTCCGGCGTCGTGATGGGGCGTCTGGCATTCGGAGCCGCGGTTTGACGCGCGCTCGCTCGGCGCGCGATGTCCGAAGCTATGAGCAGCTCCGCTTGTCTACCAGCCGAGGCGAGACCTCACTATCTTTGCCGGCTCGGGGCCATAGCTCAGTTGGGAGAGCGCCTGCTTTGCAAGCAGGAGGTCATCGGTTCGATCCCGATTGGCTCCACTTGTAAGTCGTTTCAGAACAATGAGTTGCGCCGGCGCTTCCTTTAGTGCCCGGCCGTTCTTCATCCCCGTGCACGGTCGGTGCACGCGCCGCCGGATTTCGAGCGTCGTCGTCCAGCTCATGCGCTGCGCCGTCGTTCGCCGCCGTGTCGCCTCCCTGAGGGTGCGGCCAGTTCGAATCGCGCGTCCGGGTGCAACACCCTCCAGAGTTCGCCCAACCCTATCGACATAGCGCTTTCCGTGCGTTCGGCTCAGCCGCCCACACGGGAGAGTCCAGCCCGGGCACGCTGTGCCGGAGCGAAGTCCTCGTCCGCCTCGCTCCACGCTGCCAAAGCCGCCTCGTAATGCCGCGTGGCCTGAGCCGCGTCGCCCATGCTCTCGAATACCTCCGCGACGCGGAGGCGGGAGAATGGTGACCACGTCGGGCTGTCATCGATGGAGAGAAGGAGCGGGATCGACTCCATGGGCCGGCCGGCGTCGACGTACACGTCTGCCAAATACCAACGAGCGGTCACCGCGAAGAGGTCGAGCTCACGAGCCGCTTCCAGGTTACGCAGCGCCGAGGGCATGTCGCCTGTCTTCCATCCGAGGTACCCCTCGACAGTACGCGCCATTCGTCGATGAATCCTCGCCGCACGGGGGAACTCATGCGTTTGGGCGATCGAGTCCTGTTCGGTGATCACCCGCCGCGCCTCGTCGTACCGGCCGGCGTCGACCGCCCGCAAAGCGGCCTTTTCGTAGCACGAGGCCTGCACTGGAACGTCTTTCGCCCCGCAGTAGGCCAGGTCGAACTCCCGGTCCAAATTCATCCCTGGCACCCCTCCGAGCACGTCCTGATGATGGCGCGCCAGCGTGACTCGAGTCCCGTTGCCCAGCGGGATCGAGTTCATCAGCTCAAGCGCCTCGGCCTGCCGTCCCGCGGTCATCGCCCAAGCGGATTTCAGGTCCGTGATCCGGATCTCGCCCTCCGTCGGTAGACCCCCTACCAGGGTCCACACCCGAGGGATCATGTGCGTCGCAATCGGGAGCTGGAAGGTGGCGCCCACGGCAGGTCCAGGATCGTCCCGCACGCGTTCGATGGCCTCATCCAAGGGGCCCAAAAGCAGGCTCATGGCGAGCCGCATCTGGGCCAGGTCGGGGTCGTCCGGGACCGCCTCTTCGAGGAAGCCCATGAGGACCTCGGTGCGCTCACGGTCCCCCGCCCCGATCGCGTACGCAAGCGGATGGTAGTAGTAGGGCACGAATCCAGGGGCCAACTCGATTGCCTTTTCGAATGCCTCGCGGGCCTGCGAATGGCCCGCCCCCGCCATCCCCGGCTCGTGGTACCGGATCTCCCCTAGCATGTACCAAGCTTCGGCGTCGTCTGGGTAGCGGATGACCGCATCCTCCGCCGGTGCGCGGGATTGAAGCGAGTCCCCGCTGATCTCGAGCCGCAGCCGAGCGAGCGTACGGTCCCGAGCTGGCAGGTCCATGAGCCCATTAACCAACCGGGCCTCCATCGCCTGCTGCTGTTCCCCGTCACCGACGTACAGAAGCGCCAGGTAGGCCCGATATGCAGGGAGCGCAAAGGTCGAGTCCGCCTCCAGTGCTTCCTCGTAACTCTGAACCGCGGGCTCGAACCGCCCAGCGCGGTAGTGCTCCTCACCTTCCAGGAACGCCCGGGCCGCTGCGAGCGATCGGGTCGTGAGTCGCGCCGGCACATTGCTGGCACCTCCGTCCGTTCCGAGCTCCCGCATCAGATCCCGGATCGCGGCGACCCCGAGCTCGTCGACGAGCGCCAGGACGTCGTCTACTGGGCCCTCAGCCCTTCCTTCGGCGACCTTGGTGCCGTCCCCAAGATCGTATACCTCAGCCACGAGTCGCACGGTCGGGCCCAGAGCCACGACGCTCCCCACCATCGCGTAGTCAGCCCCCGTACTCCCCCCGACCCGCAGCGCTGCGGGCAGGTCGCTGTCCGCACCATCCGTGGCACCGCGCCAGCGCGCGAGAACCGTGCGGCTGGCGATGGTACGGAATCCGGCGACCCCGTCGAGCCCCGGCGCGAGCAAGTCGACGATCCCTTCGCTCCACAATTCGAGCTCCGGGTTATTCACTGAGAATGGTAAGATCGCGATGCCCGTGCTGGGCTCGGCCGCCCCCACTTCCGTTGGCCCGAACGCCGATCCGCCGCCTGAGAAGACCACGTAGGCGCCCAACAACCCGAGCAGCAGCGAGAGTGCCATTGCCCCGCCGAGTGCGGCACGGGCCCAGTTCAAATGGGGCAGACGGCCGGCCCTCAAGCTCGCAATGACATCCGCCGGAGCAACTTCCCAATCCTGAGGTAGCTCGCCGGACTCCTCCGCGGCCGTCGTCGACGGCCGTGACTGCACCCAAGCGGTCGCAAGGACCACGACCAGGCCGACCGCCAACAGGACGAGCGTGAAGGGGAAGATCCACGGGGGCAAGCCGAGTCGTTCCGTAAGCAAATCCACGACTTGCAGGACGATCCACGACGCACCAACAAAGATCGTGAGGGCCTGGAACACGGCGCTGTGCTTGAGCCGTTCGGCGAGAGGGGGCAGAGTCATGGATGCGAAGATAGGGCGCAGCCTGGTGCGCGCCCAGCGTATGCCAGGTCCTGTGCGTACTGCCTCCGTCTGGACTGCCTCGCGTCAAGTCGGTCAGGGCAATGACAGCCGCTGGTTCGGGCCTCGGATGAGACGCATGTGCATTGCGTGCTTCATCTACCATGGCGAGACTAGCAGCGCGCGGGTTCGGCCTTTCGGATGCCCGTGAGTCTCGATCCTGGAGGTTCGTAGCATGCAGTCGGTCCGGTCTGTTTTCTCGGCGGTCGCGATGCTGCTCGCGCTGACCGTTGCGCCGGTCACTGCCCAGTCGGTCGAGGGGGCGGTCTTCGTCCCGACTGGGGGCCTGAGCACTTCAATTCTCCCCGGCGCCACGACGACCCCGCAGGCTGTGTCGCTG
>JBDGVS010000092.1:0-5487 GCA_039585535.1 Gemmatimonadota bacterium
TCGCGCCTCGCCCACCGGCCGATGTGGCTGGCGGCGACCGGAACTGGCTGGCGACTGTCCTTGCTCTGGTCTTCGGGACGGCCCTGCTCGGGGTGGCCGCGATCTCGCTGCGAGACTGGGCCGTGGCACGCAACGCCACGCCGGCCACGCCGGCACCCTCCGCTCGGGCGAACGCGCTGCAGGCACTCGACGATCTTCTGGCGAGTGAGCTTCTGGGAACCGGTCGGACTCGAGACTTTTTCGCTCGCTCCAGTGAGATCGCGAGGCGATACGTCGAGTCGTTCGACGCCCAGTGGAATCCGGCCTGGACCGGCACCGAACTCATGCATGGACTCGGAAAGAGAGTCTCTGCAGAGCCGATGCCGGCGCCCGATCCCAAGCCGCTCCGCGACGAGGTCACCGCAGCCGAGGCAGTGAAATTCGGCGGTGTCCGTCCGGATTCGGGCGCCTCTGAGGAGCACGTGCGACGTGTTCGCGACTGGATCGCGGCCGTGCCCGAGGAGAGCGAATGAACGGCCTCGTCTTCGCCTCGCCGGAGTGGTTCCGCCTGCTGATTGTGCTGCCGTTCCTCGCGTGGTGGCTCCTCCCCCGTCGAACGCCCGGCCTGGTGCTGGCACGGGCCGAAGGAGTTGAGTCGCCCCGTACCTCCGTATTCCTCTCGCTTCTGGAACTGACTCCGCTCGGATTGCGCATGATGGCCCTCGCGGCGCTCGTCGCCGCCCTGGCCGGACCACAGATCATCGAGGTGCGCGAAGAGCCTCGTGTGGAGGGCGTCGGAATCGCGCTGGCCCTTGATCTGTCGACATCGATGTGGGCGGAAGACATGGGGGCACGCCGCAGTCGCCTCGACGTCGCCAAGGTGGCGGCGCTCGAGTTCATCGACGCGAGAAGCGACGATATCGGCCTGGTCGCCTTTGCCGGTGAGGCGTTCGCTCGCCTACCGCTGACGCACGACGGATTCGTCGTGAAGGACGCCGTGGACGGCCTGGAGGTGGGGCTTCTCACGGACGGCACCGATATCGCAGGAGCCATCGCGGCGGGTGCGGGTTTGCTGGACGACTCTCCGCATGCCTCGAAGGTCCTGATCCTGGTTACCGACGGAGCGCACAACAAAGCCGGGGTCATGCCCGCACTCGCGGCCCGGGCCGCCGCCGCCGTGGGGGTCACGATCTATCCCGTGGCAATCGGTCAGGAGCAGGGACGGGACACACGCGCCATGGAGACCGTCCTTACCCAGGCCGCCCGTATCACGGGCGGGCGCTACTTCAAGGCAACGGACCAGGGTGCTCTCGCAGAGATCTACGACGAGATCGATCGCCTCGTGCAGCCCTCTCTGGAAACAATCGAGCGAGTGGAATCCACCCCGTACGCGTGGGTGCTCGCGCTCATCGCGCTCGCCCTCGCAGCCCTCGCGGCCATGCTGCGGGCCTCGCCATGGGGGGTGCTCCCATGACCTTTGCGCGGCCCGACTTCCTGATCGGGATCCCGATCGGAGTACTGCTCTTCACGCTCGTCGTGATCATTCAATGGCGACGGGGCCGGCGACTGGTGGAAGCCTATGGGGGGCGAGAGTCGGCCCGCAGACTTCTTGGGCGCGATCTGACCCCGTTCCCAATCGCGCGCCTCCTGGTGGCTACGATCGCGGCTGGGACACTCGTTCTGGCCGCTGCAGAACCCGAGCCTGTGGATGCGCCACCACCTCCGCCGCCAACGCCGATCGATCTCATGGTCGCGGTTGATGTGTCTCACTCCATGTCGGCGGACGATACCGACGGCACCAGAATCGAACGAGCGCGTGACCTGGTCGAGGGCATCGTCGCAGAGGGCGTGGCAGACCGAGTCTCACTGTCGATCTTCGCCGACTGGCCCTTCGGCCTGGTCCCCCTCACAGATGACGCCGACCTGATAACGTTCTTCGCTCCGTGGGTCACTCCAGAGCTGGTCGGAACGAGAGATCAGGGAACGTCTCTGCCGATCGCTCTCGGCCACGCTCGCGCGGCATGGGAGCGCCGGTCGCGAGACGACGCGCGGCGGATCGTCCTCATCGTTTCCGACGGCGAATTGCACGAGGGACGTGCCGAAGTCATGGACTCCGTATCAGCCGTGGGAGACGACGGCTTCGAGATCTGGACGGCCGGAATCGGGACACCCGAGGGGGCGGCGCTCTTCCTCGCGGGTTCACGGGGCGCGCCCCTCCTCTACGACGGGACCCCGGTCACCGCAGGGTACGACGAAGAGCTGCTTCGAGAGATTTCGACCCGCGGACGGGGGAGCTTCCACGATGTGTCGTCGGAGTCGGGGATGCGCGCGTTGATCGACGAGCTCAGCCTCGACAGACCTGCGGTGGACAGCACAGAGGATCAGGAGAGGAGCCTCATCTTCTGGCTGCTCGCTGCTGCACTCGTCTTCGTGGCACTCGAGTCCCTGCTCGACTCCGGTGCACTACGTCGGAGGGCGACATGAGTCGCGGCACGCTGATCAGGATCGGCATCGCCGTGACCGCCACGCTCGGCCTCACGCTGTCGTGGTCGGCTGAACGACGGAGCCTGGAGCGAGCGAATCGCCTCCACCGAGTCGGCTCATCGGTCGAAGCGGCGACTCTGTATGAGCAGAGAGCAACGACCGGAGCCGAGGACGTGGAGACCCGCTACAACCTGGGCACGGCGATGGCTGCATCGGACGATCCCGCGGCAGAGGCGGAGCTCGTACTGGCCACCCGCCGTGGTCCCGCCGAAATCCGCAGTCGCGCTCAGTACAACACGGGCCTCGTGCGACTTCAGAACGCTCTGGTCGCCGGCGTCCCCGACTCGGTGCGGATCCTGGCCGCATCCGCGGCGGACGCCAACCGTGCCTCACTCCGTCTTCAGCCGGAGAACCAGGACGCCAAGTGGAATCTCGCTATGGCGTTGCGACTGCTCGACTCGATCGACGCGATCGAGCGGCGCAGCGGTAGAGAGATGGACGATGGAGCCATGGAGGCCGATGTCGTGACGCGCTCTATGAATGTGCCGGACGCGGCCGAGGACGAACGTGCCGAAGACCCGCCCGCCGAGGGTGAAAACGAGGCCGTCGCGCTTGCAGATGACGAGGGGCCGCTCTCTGAAGACGAGGCCGCCGACATCCTTGGTCGGACTCATCTCGACCCGACCGACATGATCGGCAAACTCCTCGCATTGGAGAGTCGGAGCCGATGGGGTCAGCGGCTACGTCGAGGTGTCAGGCGTTGGTGAGATAACAGGGGCATCATCTTGGCCCGCCCCTCCAGCCCGCTAACTTTCGTGGATGAAGCCTCTCCGCGCATTTGCCACGGGTAGCCGCACGAATCAGTTCACGATGGCCGTCACGGCGGTCGTGTTCCTTGCCGCGTGCGGTTCGAGCAGTCGGAGCACCGACTCCCAGGCCGACAGCGACGTCGACGCGCCCGGAGGAGCAGTAGACCCGACGCTGAGACCACTCGGGATCGATGTCTACGTAGAGACGGGTGACATCGACGCACTCCGCCGTCGTGGCAAGATCCGATTCGCGAACGTGGCGAGAGCTCACATTGAGGAGCTTCCTCGCCTTCGATGGGGGATGCCCCACGAGGATGAGCTCGCGCGCGAGTTCGCCGATCGCCTGGAGCTCGAACTTCAGATCCAGGAGTTCCCGACCGACGAGGCGGCCCAGCAGGCCCTCCGCGACGGGTTGGTCGACGGGATCGTTGGACGTTCCGGTGACGGGATCGCACCGCCAGGTGAAGGGATCGCAGAATCGACCGCGTTCAACAGAATCCCCGGAGTCCTCGTGAGCCGCACAGGAGCGGCCCCGCAGACGCTCGACGACCTGAGCGGGCGGACCGTTTCCTTCGGACTCCAGTCGTCATTGCTCGGCGCGGGCGACCTCATCAAGGAGCGGAACAGCTCGGTCCAGATCGACACGATCGATGTGAAGTCCGCCGAGGAGGCCATCGATATGATGCTGGACGGTCGAGTCGATGTGACACTCGCCGAACGCTGGGTCGCAGAGGCCGTCGCTGAGGTGCATCCAGATCTGGAGATCGGAGCCGAGTTCGGCGAGATCGTGTACACCGCGGCCGTGCGCGAATCGAACCCGGACCTCCTCCGGCTGATCAACGACTTCGCCTTCCAGGTCTTACCGGTAGGCGAAGACGGATCCGAGCTCCTCGGCGATCTCGACGAGATCAAGGAGCGTCGAGTCCTGAGGGTACTGACCGTCAACGGACCCTCCTCGTACTACGTCTACAAGGGAGAGCTGGTCGGCTTTGACCTGGACCTGGTTCGTATGTTCGCCGATGAGCAGAATCTCATCGTACAAATGGTCGTGGCCCCTTCGACCGATCTCCTCGAGCTGTGGCTGGAGCGTGGTATCGGCGACATGATCGGCGCCGGTATCATCTCGACTGCGCTCGAGGACACAACCGCCGTCACCGCCACCCGGGCCTACCACGATGTCGATCCCGTCATCATCGCCCGCCGGGAACTCGGACTCGCGTCAGCCGAGAACATCGGAGGCCGCAACGTCGTCGTCTCACGCAACAACCCCTACCTGCCGTTGATTCAAGCGGTCGCTGAAGAACAGGGCTTCCGGCTCGAGACGACGCCTGACGCGGAGTCCACAACGCAGCTGCTCATGCGGCTGGAAAGCGGTGAAGCTGATCTCACAGTGCTCGAGAGTCATTTGGCCGAGGCCGAGCTCCCGGATTATCCAACGCTGGAGATCATCGATCGAGTGGAAGACACGCCGGGTCGTGCCTGGGCCGTACGCACAGACCAGCCGAAGCTACTCGCCGCACTGAACGGTTTTTTCGATCGCGAGGTGGGACGTGTCACACACGCCGTACTGATTCGAAAGTACTTCCGACGTGATACTCGACGGGTGGAGCAGCCGGAGCTCGAGGCGGACGGCTCGCTCTCTCGGTGGGATGACCTGATCCGGCAGTATACGGTTGGGACCGACTTCGACTGGCGGATGCTCAGCGCCCAGATGTTTCAGGAATCTCGCTTCGACCCGGAGGCCCGTTCGCACGCCGGTGCGTACGGCCTGATGCAGATGATGCCTCAGACGGCCCGCCAGATGGGCGTCAGCGACATCAGCGATCCCGAGCAGCAGATCAAGGCGGGAGCCGAGTACATGAAGTGGCTCTACAGTCGCTTCTCGTCCGATCTTTCCACGGCCGACCGAATGGCCTTCACGCTCGCGGCGTACAACGCGGGCTGGGGTCACGTACGCGACGCCCGCCGTGTGGCCGAACTGACCGGGCGCGACCCGGACCGTTGGTTCGACTCGGTCGAACACGCGATGCTCTCGCTGTCGGATCCGGACGTCTACAACTTCACGCGCCACGGCTTCGTGCGCGGCAAGGAACCGGTCTACTACGTCCGGCGAATCAACGAGCTTGGACTGATGTACTTCCGCCTGGCGCCCTCGAACTGACAGGTAGCCAGGTCGGCCGCCTATCCGGCGTTCGCCCAGCTCACGTACTGCACG
>JBDGVS010000092.1:5531-13737 GCA_039585535.1 Gemmatimonadota bacterium
CGGGGTAGCTGAGCCCCGTCCCCACGATCCGGAAGTCCTCGCGAATCGAGCCATTCGCGGAGCCATCGGAGACGGCGATCTCGAACGGACCACCAGCCAGCCAGGCCTCGGTGGCGCCGTCTACGATCGGCACACACGCGAAGTCGACAATTCGACGTATCACCGTTCCGCGCACGATGCGCACGTCGTCGATGTCCGGCGTGCGTGACGGATCCCACGCACGTATCGGCAACTCTTCGAACTCACGCGCTTCGTCGCCCGGCTGGATCGGCTGCCGGGGAGGATCGCCGGGCAGGGGGATCCTCCAGAGCGCAGTGCTGACGGATATGTGGGCTCGGAGGAGCCAGGTCGCGCGATCACGGAAGTCGTAGTCCACGAAGACCTGGCGGAGCGCCATGGACACATACGCGACGGGTAGCTCATCGCTCGGTGCGTCTAGCCACACGATATCCGAGGCCCACGGACGAAGCACCGGCCGCGTCAGACTCGACCCAATCACCGACGGCGAGGTGCGTCCGTTCGCTACTCCGCCCCGAACACCCGGCTGATCCGGCGCACACCCGCCACTACTCCAGGCCGCTGCACCGGCGGCCACCCGAAGCGACCGTCTCAGGAACGTTCGCCGATCCGTCACGACGCTCGGACCTCGAGAGCCATGGTCGCGGCAACGCCGGAGACACGCTCGACGTCGGCTACCTCGACGAGGTACTCATCGGGCTCGTAGGCGCCCCCCATGGGAACGCCCTCGACGCGGTACGTCATGCCACTGGCGACCCGTCGGCTCGCTCCGAGATGAATTTCCCGAACACCAGGCACGTCGAGGACTCGAGCCACGTTGTCCGGTCGAATGCCACCCCCCGGAAGGACGCGCAGCGCGTTGCCCGCCCGAGCCGTGAGCCTTGCCAGCGTCTCCAATCCCTCAACGACCGACGCGCACCCGGCCGAGGTGAGCACACGGTCCACTCCGATCTCCATGAGCACGTCGAGGCTCTCGTCGAGATCCCGGCTCAGATCGAACGCCCGGTGAAAGGTGACGGGCAGGGGCCGCGCCGCTGCCACCAACTCCTCCGTGATCGCACGGTCCACCGCCCCGTCTGCGCTCAGCGCTCCAAACACCACGCCATGGGCGCCGCGACGACGCGCTTCCTCGATGTCGGCGAGCATGACGTCGACCTCCGCACCACGGTAGAGGAAGTCTCCCCCGCGCGGCCGGATCATCACCATCACGGGGATCCTCAATCGCCGAACAGCGACGTCGATCGCCCCCGCACTCGGCGTCGTCCCACCCTCGACGAGGTTGTCGCATAGTTCGACGCGGCCCGCGCCGGCAGCCGCCGCTTCGAGAGCGAAGAGCGCCGACCCGCAGCAAACCTCCAGAACCGGAGCGTCTGTGGTTTCCGTCATGGTCGAGAGGTTGTCATCACACACCCGTGGACGCCAGGTCGGCTTGATCGGTATACATCTGCATGCACTCTCTACCATCCCCCGACCCCGTGGTCGTCATCGGAGCCGGCGCCGCAGGTATCCTCGCGGCGCTGACTGCCGCGCGAGGTGGTGCGGATGTGATCCTCATCGAACGTACGAAGGACGGCGGTCGCAAGATCCTGATCAGCGGAGGAGGACGGTGCAATATCCTTCCGTCCATCGCTCAACCCGAGCGATACGTCACCGACTCATCCCCGAATACCCTGCGCAAGATCCTGCGTTCGTGGCCCCGGGACGAGCAGCACGCCTTCTTCGAGCGTGAACTCGACATGCCGCTCGAGCGGGAGGAAGAAACTGGCAAGCTCTTTCCGTCCAGCCATCGGGCACGGGACGTTCGCGACCGCCTGGTGGATCGCGTGCAGGAAGCAGGTGCACGGATCTGGTTCGGTACGCACGTGGTCGACGTGGTCCCGTCGGAGGGTGGGTGGGAGGTCCGGCTGGAGGACGCCCCTCCTGTGCGAGCTGCGGCAGTCATCGTCGCGACGGGTGGCCTCTCGGTCCCCAAGACCGGAAGTGACGGCACCGGGCTCCTGCTCGCCCAGCACCTCGGCCACCAGGTAAACCCGACCTACCCGGCGCTCACACCCCTGATCGCCGAACCACACCCACACGCCGAACTCGCAGGTGTATCGAAGACGGTGACCATCCACGCGCCGGGTGCGAAGCCTTCCTTCTCGACCACGGGTGGCTTCCTGGTGACCCACGATGGCTGGAGCGGACCCACAGTACTCGACGCTTCTCACCTGGCGATTCGGGGACGCGCGGACGGTGGCCGGCAGGAGCTGAGGGTTCAGTGGAGTACCCTTGATGGCCCAGCGTGCGACGAGGTGCTCCGGGGCGGAAGCGGCACGGTACGCTCCAAGTTGAGTTCCCACCTCCCACGACGCCTGCTCGATCGTCTCACCCTCGAGATCGAGGTCGACGCGTCGACACCCCTCGCGCAGCTTCGAAAAGAGGATCGCCGAGCACTGGTGGAGGCACTCACGGCGTACGCCCTCCCCTGGACCGGCGATGCGGGCTACAAGAAGGCCGAGGTCACCGGCGGCGGGGTCGCCCTGGACCAGATCAACCCTCGAACGATGGAATCCCGACGGCACCCGGGACTCTACTTCTGTGGAGAGGTCCTCGATGCGTTCGGTCCAATCGGTGGACACAACTTCTTGTGGGCTTGGGCCACGGGACGCGCAGCGGGGGCGGCGGCGGCCGCTGACTGACCCCACCGACAACGATAAGAGAGACAGATGGAGCGACTCGACTTCCTTCGGCTAGCATGTGGAATGGGCCTCTCCGTCGCGGGGCCAGCGGACGATCCGCGACTGACAGCCCGCCCACGTGCCCCCTTTCGTCCTGTCGAGGTCGGCTCGACCAACCTCTCTCCGACCCTGGAGCGCGGCGGCCTGCTCTACGTCCCAAGGAGCTACGACGTGGCCACCGCCTCGCCCCTGATCGTCGCCCTCCACGGAGGCGGAGGCAGCGCGGCGAGCTGGTCTCGTCTGTTCGAAGCTTGCGAGGCGAACGGCATCATACTCGTCGCGCCCGACTCCCGAGCTCGCACCTGGGACCGCATTACGTCCGACTTCGGGCGGGACGTCGGCTTTATCGACGCGGCTCTGCGCTTCACCTTCGAGCGGTGCCTCATCGACTCTTCGAAGATCGCGCTCGCAGGCTTCTCGGACGGAGCTTCGTACGCGCTCTCCCTCGGGCCGTCGAACGGTGACCTGTTCACCCACCTCATCGCGTGGTCGCCGGGATTCTCCAGTCCCACGGATCCCATCGTCGGGCAACCGGAGGTCTTCGTTTCCCACGGGACTGCGGACCGAGTGCTTCCCGTCGCCGCGTCACGCGTGGGGATCGTGCCAATGTTTCAGATGGACGGCTACTCGATCGAGTACCTGGAGTTCGACGGGGTGCACGAGATGCCGGCCGACGTCGTCCGTCGCGCGATGGAGTGGTTCCTGGCGTAGACCGCTCGGAGTTCAGCCAGGACGTGCGTCGCCCGCCGCCTCGCGTGCAAGCGTCACCGCAGTCTCTACGACCGACCGGAGAATCGGCGGGATGGCTGCTGGCCCCTTTCGCTCACACGCCTCCGCGACGGCCAGCGCGAGGTAGGGCTTCGACGTCCGACGGACCGCCTTACCGATGATGTGCCCGGGCGGAGGCCCGCCACCGTCCGGCCGAGGGGCGATGCGCGCAGCATTCCGGTAGACCGGTTCAAAGCCCGAGTGCCAGAGGTAATGCTCGATGTCACGTTCACCCAGGTCCGAGATGCTTCGGCGCTCCGAGGCATCTCCCAGCAGGCGCTCGGCGTCTCTCGCGTAGACCTGGCCCGATTCGTCCCCATCGGCGATGAGATGCCAGGCGATCCCCAGGTCGTTGGCAAGCTTGAGCAGCGGGCCGACTCCGCACTGAGCGAACTCGATCGTGCGGACACCCTCCGACTCCAGGTCGTATCCCATGATCTGAGACAGGTGATTCATCAGCCAGAACTCGGACTCGCCCTCGACCATGAGCCAGCAGCGGGCGAAGAGTACGCCGCCGCGTCGCGCTCTAATGTGGTAGGAAACCCGACGAAGGTCGGACTGCCGCAGGGTCTCCCTTCGAAGGCGATGTACCACCACATGGTCGTCGACTTTCACGAGTCGACGCAGGCTGGTCATCGCCACGGAGGAGAGGAGCTCTCCCGAGTTCGTCGTGACGATCGTCTGAGCCTTCAGCGACTCGATGACCTCCCACGTCGACGCCAGAAGGATCGGATGGAGGTGAGCCTCTGGCTCTTCGATCGCGATGATGGGACATGCATCGGACGGAAGCACCTTCCCTCCTCGCACGTCGAGAAGCGACCCCAGGACCAGGAGGAGCGCGAGGTTGTGCGTCCCACTACCGGAGAGGTCGATCATGGAGTCGGCACGTCGCGGGCGGTTCCACTGCTGGACCTCCTGGCGAAGCTCTTCGAGCATCCCGTGAAGCGGAGGGTGTCCGTCCTCCGGGCTCTCCGTCAAAAGGTCCTGCGCCGCACGAAGGGCGCTGGCGATCTCATCTGCCGGGAGCGGATCATGCGTGTGGGCGAGGTCGCGATAGACCCGCGCGACCGTCTCCGCCAGCCGAAGGCGACTGCGCCGCTTGTCCGGGGCCTGGGACTCGCCGACCTCCCAGTCCTCCGGTCTATCGAGGGTGGGCTGGGAGAAGCGTAGCAGAAGCACCGGGTGGCGCTCTTGCAGGGCCTGAAAGACCTCGGCTTCCGGCTGTGGCTCGAGCGCCCGGCCTTCTGAGTCGATGAAGCGGCGCACGAGTCTCCGATCCGTGTGCGCGCCGAAGAACTCCAGCCGAAGTGTCTCCTCCCCCTCGAAGGTCAATACGATCCGGATGTCCCCGATGGCGCCACTGGCATCTCGGTAGAAGTCCTCCTCGCGAAAGAGTGTCTCCGGATCCGCGCCTCGCGGCCCCAGGCAAAGGCCGAGGACGTCGAAGACGCTGGTCTTCCCATGCTTGTTCTCCGCAATGACGACCGTCATGTCGTCGAGATCGAGATCGAGGCTACGGATACCGCGAAAGTTCTCGACCGACAGGTGGAGTAGTCTCATCGCGCGGGTGGGTCTCTCGAGGGATACGTGGCAGAGCCGCGCGCTGAACACGTGGCCTGTCGATGCGCAGATCATCGGTGTCGTCACCCCGACCCGCCAGCCCACCCCGACCCCTCGATAGCCACCTCCCCTTGCCTGGCAAGGGGAGTGCCGCCACCTTCCCCTAGCCAGACAAGGGCAGATACCCCCGCAGCGATTCCAGAGATCATCCATGTCCCAGAATCCCAATCTCGTCCGCGGCACACTCGACCTACTGATCCTGAAGGCCCTCACATGGGAACCGCGCCACGGATATGGGATCAGTGAGTGGATCGAGCTCGTCACCGACGGATCGCTTCTCATGGAAGAAGGCACCCTCTACCCGGCTCTGCACCGCCTTCAAGGGAAGGGAATGCTCGAGTCCGACTGGGGACTCTCGGAGAACAACCGCCGAGCGAAGTACTACACGCTCACGCCGAAAGGTGAACGTCACCTTGCGTCGGAAGCAGACTCGTGGGCTCGGTATACGAGTGCCGTAGCCCGGGCGCTCGAAATGCAGTCGCCGGCGGGCTGACGGAGTCCGACCGATGAAGAGATCAGGACCTCGCGGGCTCTCCCGACTCCCTTTACGAAGGGACGCGATCCGGAGTGAAGTGGACGAGGAACTCCGCTTTCATCTGGAAGAGCGCGCCGCACGTCTCGAGCGAGACGGGATGACCCCGAGAGAAGCGAAAGAGGAAGCCGAGCGACGCTTCGGCAATATCGACCAGATCACAGACGACGTGGAGTTGATGATGAAGAGGAGAGAGAGGGCGGTGAACCAGTCCGATATGATCGAGGACACCCGACGCGACCTGGCCTTCGCCGGGCGTCAGGTGCTGAAGAATCCGGGATTCAGTGCAGTAGCGGCACTCACGATCGCGCTCGCGATCGGTGCCACGACGGCCATCTTCTCCGTCGTCGACGGTATCATGCTGCGGCCCCTGCCGTTCGACGATCCCGACGAACTCGTCATGGTCTGGATGGACTTCACCAAGCGCGATGTCGTCCTGCCCGACAAGCGCCGTGAATGGTTGAGCTGGCCGAATTTCGTCGACTTCCGTGACGGGGTGGCGGCGGTGGAACACGCCTCCGCGTTTCAGCGATGGGGCCCGACGATCACGGGCATCGACTCCGGCGCGGAGCGGCTCTCTGGAGCCATGTTCAGCGTGGGAATGTTCTCGGAAGTTCTCCGGGTGCAGCCGGCCATGGGACGCGCCTTTCTAGCTGAGGAAGACCAGCCGGACGGGCCGAGGGCGGTCGTGATCAGCGACGGCTTCTGGCGCCGCGCTTTCGGCGCCGACACGGACATACTCCAACGCACGATCCGACTGAATGACACTCCGTTCCAGATCGTCGGTGTCATGCCGCCGGGCTTCCATCCGCCCGAGTTACTCGGAACGGACGTCTGGACGACGCTGCAGTTCGAGGGCTCCGAAGGAGGCGGGCGCGGGAGCATATTCCTGCGCGCTGTAGGGCGCCTCACAGACGGCACATCCGTCGACGTAGCTGTGGCGCAGGCCGCAGAGGTCGCGGCACGTCTCGAACGGGACTACCCCGAAGAGAACCTCGACACCGGCTTCAACGTGTATCCGCTCCAGTTCGACATGGTGCAGCAGGCAAGCACCGCACTCTGGGTGCTTCTGGGGGCCGTCGGACTCGTCCTTCTCATCGCGTGCGTCAACGTCGCCAACCTCTTGCTAGCCCGCGGGGCCACGCGGGGCCGAGAGCTCGCGGTACGTGTTGCGGTGGGTGCGGGGCGGAGACGCATTCTGTCTCAGTTGATGACGGAAAGTCTGATGCTCGCACTGCTCGGCGGCGTGCTCGGAACGGCCTTCGCCTTCCTCGGTACCGAGGCGTTGATCCGGATGGCACCCGACGGCACCCCGCTACTGCATCAGGTCGCCGTCGACGCACGCGTTCTCGGCTTCGCTGCGTTGATCACCATGGCGACGGGAGCGCTCTTTGGTGTATTCCCTGCGCTGCGGGCGGCCCGTACCGATCCCGCTGGCGTCCTCCGGGAGGGCGGACGTTCGGGAGCTACGACCGGCTCGGCTCGCCTGCGCAACGGCCTGGTCGTTGGGCAGGTCGCCCTCGCCCTAATGCTCCTCGTAGGCGCGGGGCTTCTGGTCCGGAGCTTTCAGAACCTGCGCCAGGTCGACCTCGGCTTCGACCCACAGGGCGTCGTGGCGATGCAGATCCCCCTTCCCTCCGCTCGCTATCCCGATGCCACGACCCGCCAGGCATTCTTCGCTACCCTGGAGACCGAGTTGTTGGCGATCCCAGGGGTCGAGGCCGTGGGCTCGATCACCAACCTCCCGCTCGCCGGCTTCGACGGTGACACTCGCTTCAACATCGAGGGTGAGGCGCTCCCCGAATCGGCTCGCCGACCGGCCGTATGGATGCGGCGTGCCACGCCGGGATACTTCGACGCGATCGCCCTGGACGTCGTCGCGGGTCGTGGCTTCACGCCATCGGACGACGGCGAATCGACCCGGGTCATCATCGTCAACGAGACGCTGGCACGGGACTACTTCGACGGAGACGCGGTCGGGAGGCGGTTGAACGTGAACAGCCCTGCGGAGCCCGTGTGGAGAGAAATCGTCGGGATCGCCAAAGACATCAAGAACTTCGGTGTGCGTGCGGAGAGCAGAAACGCAGTGTACGTCCCGTACGCGCAGTCCTCGCCGGGCTTCATGTTCACGACCGTTCGGACGTCACTGGAGCCGGAAGCCGTCATGGGTCCGATTCGTGCCCTGGTGGCCGACCTGGACCCCGATATCGCACTGGCTGAACTGCAACCGATGGACGAGCTGGTCTCTTCATCGCTCGCGATCGATCGGTTCATGACCTCCATCCTGGGGGGCTTCGCCCTCGTCGCACTTCTTCTCGCAGTCGTTGGCCTCTACGGCGTCGTCTCGTACAGCGTCAGCACGCGTATGCGGGAGATGGGGGTGCGGATCGCGCTCGGGGCTCCCGGTGCGGACATCCGTACTCTGGTTCTGCGCTGGTCTCTCGGACTGGCGACGGGCGGAATTGTCATTGGAGCCGCCGGCGCCCTCGGCGTGACCCGCCTCATCGAGGGCTTCCTCTTCGGAGTCGGAACCACAGACGTGACGACC
>JBDGVS010000093.1:0-8193 GCA_039585535.1 Gemmatimonadota bacterium
ATACCCGATCGTCATGCCGCGCTGAATTGGCCGACCGGAGATGATGGTCTGGCCTTCCTCCCCCGACCGAGTGCACGTCGCAGGGAGACCCTCCACGCAGGAGGGACACTGACCCGCACCAGCGAAGCCACGAACCACGCAGGACACACCAGGATCCACCGCGACTCGCTGGCCGACCTGGACCCCACGAACCGCGGGCCCCACCTCAGCCACGCGCGCGAGGATCTCATGACCGAGCACGGCGGGAAACGACCCGAACGGCTCCATCGCTGGGGACGACTTGAGCGTGAGGTTGCCGATATCCGATCCGCAAATGCCGGCCTTGAGAACATCGAGGCGCACCCAATCCTGGTCAGGGAGGTCGGGCTCTGCGATGTCACCGAAGCGAACGCCACTGAGCCCCCCGTAAATCGCTGCCTCCGTCACTCGACCCAGAGTCTTCCCAACCAGGTAGCTCGGGATCGTGACGTTGAACGTGACTGCGCGCATGGGGTCAGGGCCTCGTTGCAGTGCTAAGGGGCGTTGCCGGCGACGGCGTGCAGGAAGCGCCCGAGAGCCCCGGGAGCGCGCCCCAAGATACCCATGAGCGCAAAGCCTGCCGAGGCGATCGCGACACCAACACCAACGATCGGAAGAGTCGCCTCAGTGAGGAAGAGGCCACCCATCCCTGCGACTCCTCCCGAAATGAGCAGGGCGATCGCTCGAGCTCGGGTCCCTAGTCGTTCGCTCCCCGCAGGGTCTCCCCCCGACGCTGCGCGGGTCGGTGGCCTGTTCGCCCTCTTCGCATCTCGGCTCGCGTGTGTGACGCGACGCTGCGTGGGGGCCACCGCCGGCCGTGGCGGCACGGTGCGTGTGCCACGACCGCTCAGCGAGACCGGGCGTTCGTCGACCTCCAGCAACTCTCGGGCGCGCGGCACGTCCATCGCCAGCACCCAAATGGTCGCCATCGAGCCGAGTGATACACCGATGCCTGGATCGTCCAACTGCAGCCGGTGCGGGATGTCTGCATCGGTGAGAAACCCGGCTGCAAATTCCGCATCATGCCGGTACGAGTACCGGGCGACTGCTACCTCCTCGAGCTTCCTGTCCGTCCGATCACTCATTGGCGGAGAGCGTCGTGGAGGGTTGAAATCATGATAAATCCGTGGGGAGGGCGCCCCGCCAATATGGGTGCGCTTTTCGATGAGGTCACGTGGCCGTAGAGTCCGGTGGTACCCCAGCGCCGGAGTTCATGTGCACGCTCGAACACGTCCGCCCGTCTTTATCGCTGCCCTCGTCGTGGCGAGTGCCTGCGGCGGAGGCTCGCCAGAGGAAGAAGCCCCGGTCGTCTACGACGACCCCCAGCTCGTCTTCTGGTCGGCTCTTCAAGAGCTCTGCGGCCAGGCTTTCGAAGGTCGGGTCGTGGAGAGTGTACCTCCGGATGACTCCTTCGAAGGGCAACGGCTTCTCATGCACGTGCGCACTTGTGACGCCGCGGAGATCCGGATTCCGTTCATGGTCGGCGACGACCGATCCAGGACCTGGGTGGTCACGACCACCGCGGTGGGCTTGAGGCTCAAGCACGATCACCGGCACGAGGACGGCACGGAAGACGCTGTGACCCAGTACGGCGGGGACACGGACGGGCGTGGTACGGCGACGTTCCAGGAGTTTCCTGCAGATCCTCTCACCGGAGAGCTCGTCCCGGCGGCCGCTACGAACGTGTGGTTCGTGAGTCTGGAGCCGGGCCTCACATTCGCGTATGGCCTCCGTCGGAGGGGTTCTGATCGACGCTTCCGGGTGGACTTCGATCTGACCCGTCCGGTGCCGGCCCCGCCCCCTCCGTGGGGCGGCTGATCAGGCTGCCGAGTGTGATTTCACCGGCAAGACTCGCCAAGCGATCATGCCATTGGCTCGCGCCGCTCGTCTGGAGTGGGGTTTCGGCATGCAGCGCAGCTGCGCCGCCGGTCGACTTCGCAGAGTTCGCTCAGGCCGACTCGATCGTCGCAGTGTGGGTAGCCGAGGAACGGATTCCGGGTGCGGTGCTGATCGCATCGCTCGGACGGGACGGTGTGCACACGAGTGCACACGGCTCCGCCAAGCTCTACGAGTACGGAGGTGGTCAGTACCCCGGTGAGTCAGGCATCACGCGGCTCCAGAGCCCGGAGCCGATGACACCCTCCACCCTCTTCGATCTGGCCTCCGTCACAAAGGTCATGGCCACGACGATGGCGATGATGTTGCTGGTGGACCGGGGTGCCGTTGCTCTGGATACGCCGGTGTCCACCTACCTGTCGGACTTCAGTGGGTCGGGGCGCGGGGCGATCACGCCGAGGCATCTTCTTACCCACCGCTCGGGCCTGCCCCAGTGGCTCCCTGTGTACTATCACGCGAACGACGCAGATGCCGCCTATGCGTATGTCCGGTCGCGCCCGCTGGCCTGGCCGGTCGGGGAGGAGCGCCACTACTCCGACCTTGGTTTCATGGTACTCGGGCGTCTGGTGGAGGCCGTAAGCGATACGGATCTCGACTCTTTTCTGCTCACCGAGCTATACAGACCTCTGGGGCTGGGTGCGACTGCATTTCTGCCTGAGCGGGGAGCGCCGACCTTTGCGGCGACATCGCACGGAAATCCCTTCGAGCGCCGGATGGTCCATGACTCGTCGTTCGGCTATCGAATCGAGGGTGACGCGGACGCGTGGGATGCCTGGCGCCGGTACACGCTCTCGGGAGAGGTGAACGACGGGAACGCGTACTACGCCTTCGGAGGCGTCGCAGGACACGCCGGCCTGTTCGCTCCAGCGGCGGAACTCGAGGTGCTCGTACGTCTGCTCCTCGATGGGGGTGTGGGGGCTGACGGTACACGATTCTTCGCGGATGAAGTCGTCGATCGCTTCCTGACGTCGAGCGGTGAGCACCAGGCGCTGGGGTGGCAGCTTCCCGAGTATGCACCGAACGGGAGCTTCGGACACACGGGCTTCACCGGGACATTCGTACTCGGTGTACCGAGCCAGAATCTGGCTGTCGTGCTGCTGACGAATCGCCAGAACGTCGGCGTGGATGGTGAGACCAGTTACGTCGATGTGGGGCCACTTCAGCGTGCCGTCGTCGAGGCGCTGACGGGCGGTCGGTCTCCACGCTGATCGGAGCTCGAGGTCGCGGTAGCGTGCAGCCCCCCTTTGCACTCGACCTTCCGGTCGATACCGTCCGGACCCGGTGACCTCCCGAGCCACCCTTACTAGTGAGTCTTTGCGCATGACCCGATCTGGCCCTCTGTTCGCCTCCCTGCTCCTCCTCGCGGCCGTCGCCGCGCCGTGGGCCGACCTTTCCGCTCAGACGACCGTCGAGGTCGCTTCGCCCATCGGATTCGCGGCGGCTAATGCGGGTCGCCAGGCCTACTGCGAGGCGCGCTTCCTCGATCTTCCGTCGGGTGACGCGTTCCGGGAACATCTCCGGATTATCACCGCGAATCCTCACCCGGCCGGCTCGGCAGCGCAGGTCGAGGTCGGGCACTATCTGGGTCGTGCGATGAAGGCCGCGGGCCTCGACGTGCGCGAGTATCCGTACGACGTCTACCTGCCCCAGCTCACCGACGACGTCGAGGCGCACATCGTGACGCCGGTCTCGATGCAGCTGAACAACCGTGAGGCGGCGCTGCCGGAGGATCGCTTCTCCGGACACCCGGACCTCCTCAATGGGTGGAACGCCTTTTCCGGAAGCGGTGATGCCACGGGCGAAGTGGTCTATGCCAATTACGGGACGCGTGCCGATTACCGTGCTCTCGACTCCCTCGGGATTTCGCTCGAGGGCAAGATCGTCATCGCGCGTTACGGTGGAAACTTCCGGGGCTTCAAGGTGCTCTTCGCGGAAGAGAGAGGCGCTGCCGGTGTGATCATGTTCAACGACGCGCCGGAGGTTGAGGAGGACGCGTACCCGGAAGGACCGATGCTCAATGGGGAGATCATCCAGCGCGGCTCGGTGCTGACCCTCAACTGGACCGGGGACCCGCTCACGCCCTTCGTGCCGGCCCTTCCGGTGGATGGGCCGGTCCAGGTCGAGCGCCTCGATCCGGACGAGGTAGGTCTGCACACGATCCCGGTGCTTCCTATCGGCTACAACGCGGCGTCGGAGATCCTCTCACGCATGACGGGCGAGACCGGACCGGAGGCGTGGCAGGGCGGACTCGATATGCCGTATCGCATTCTCGGCGGTGAGGAACTCACCGTTCGCGTTCGGGTGAATCAGCCCAAAGCACTTACCCGAGCGATCAACGTCGTGGGCTCGCTCGTGGGAGCGGACTTTCCCGACGAGTGGATTATTCTCGGAGCGCACTATGACCCGTGGGGCTTCGGGGCGGTCGATCCGAACGGCGGTACCGCCATGCTGCTCACACTGGCCGAGGCTCTCGGTCAGCTGGCTGAGGAGGGCTGTCGCCCCCGCCGCTCGATTCTCATCGCGCACTGGGATGCCGAGGAGTACGGCGTAATCGGTTCGTCGGAGTGGGTCGAGGAGTTGCTCGAGCCACTAACGGACGGTGCTGTCGCGTACATCAACGCAGATGGAGCCGTATCTGGTCCGAACTTCGGGTCGTCGTCGTCGCCCTCGCTCAAGCAGCCGATTCTCGATGCGATCCGCGACACGCCGTACCCGAAGGAGGATCGGAGCATCTACGAATGGTGGGCCGAGCGCGCGGACGACGGCGTGCCCGTCATGGGCAACCTGGGTGGCGGGTCGGACCACATCGCCTTTTACACCCACGCGGGTATTCCCTCGGCCGGGCTTAGCTCCGGTGGTCGCAGCGGGATCTACCACTCGAACTACGACAACTTTGCCTGGTTCGAACGCTTCGGAGATCCGGAGTGGATCTACGGCCCAATGCTCGCGACCGCCGATGGCCTCCTCGCGTTGCGCCTCGCCAATGCCGACCTGCTTCCGTACGACGTGACGAGGTACGCCACGGACACGCGCACGCATGTGAACACTCTGTACGAGGTGGCCGAGCTTCGGCGCATCGACGTGGACCTGGATCGACTCGTGACGGCAACCAACGAGCTGGACCGCGCGTCCGCCGCACTCGACGCCGCCCGGAGGGATCGCGTGGCTGCGGGGCCGGTCAGCGCCTCTGACGCGGAGCTCATCAACGCCGGCTTCATCGGACTCGAGAAAGCGTGGTTGGACAATCGTGGGCTTCAGGACCGTCCGTGGAGTCGTTCCCTGTACGTCTCGCCCGATCCTTTCAGCGGGTATGCCTCGTGGATGCTTCCAGGGCTTCGGTACGAGATCGAGACCGATGATCCCGACGACGTTCCGGAGTGGGAGCAGCGCTACCTCGATGCCATCACGCGCTTGAGTGAGCGGATGGATCAGACGACCGCGCTCATTCACGGGTCCATGTAGATGGCGCGGGAGCTACTGAGTGGAGACGGCCTCGACGAGGCCGTCTCCACTCTCCAGGGCTGGGTGATCCAGGACGGGAAGCTTCACAAGGAGTACGTCTTCGCGGACTTCGTCGAGGCCTTTGCGTTCATGTCGGGCGCGGCACTCTGCGCCGAGCGAAAGAATCATCATCCCGAATGGTTCAACGTCTATCGGACGGTGCGCGTGGATCTCTCGACTCACGACGCGGGTGGCATCACGACGTGGGATGTCGAGTTGGCGCGGGAGTTCGACGGGCTGGTCTAGTGGCCCTCGAAGGCACAGAGGGCGAAGACGTTCACTCCCTGTTCGCGGAGTCGCTCAGCTCCTCCGAGGTCTGGCAGGTCTACGACGAAGCAGGCCTCGTCGACGTGACCGCCGGCTTCTCGGACGAGTGAGACGGCGGCTTCGGCGGTGCCCCCGGTCGCGATGAGATCGTCGATCACGAGTACTCGTGATCCCGAGGCGATCGCATCGACGTGCACCTCCATCCGATCTGATCCGTACTCGAGTTCGTAGTCGATGCCGATCACCTTTCCGGGAAGCTTGCCGGCCTTCCGGATCGGGATGAAGCCCACGCCGAGTTCGTACGCAACCGCGGTTCCGAAGATGAATCCCCTGGCCTCAACGCCTGCGACGAGATCGACGGGCTGATCGATGTAGCGGTGCACGATCAGGTCGACGGCCATGCGCAGGCCCCGTGCGTCCTCCAGGAGACCGGTCACGTCCCGAAACAGGATCCCCGGCTTCGGATAGTCGGGGATCGTGCGAATGAACGAAGCGATCGTGTGGTTCACTCGGTCTCCGTCAGAGACAACACGTATCGGTGGGCAACGAGCCGTTCTTTCGTGCCATCGTCGACCTTCGTCGCGCCGTCCGGGGCGAATCCAAACGAATGGTAGAAGACGCGCGCCTGTGCGTTCATGTCCAGCACCCAGAGGGAAAGCCGACGGAAGCCCCTGTTCATGGCCCGCTGGACGCTCGCCGCACACAGCGAGCCACCGTGACCCCGCCGCCAGTGGTCCGGGTGCACGTAGAGCGTCGGCATTTCGGCCATGTCGGCGCCAGCGTCCTCGTCACGCGAGGGCCGCACGGTTACGAATCCGACGATTCCTTCTGATGTCGTGGCTACGACGCAGTCCACGTCCTGGGCGGAGAGCCATCGCCTCCAGCGCTCGATACGACCGCTGCGGTCCGGGCCCGGCGGCGGCCAGTCTTCCACACGGCCGGCGTACACGGCTTCGCGCGCGGCGTAGTGAACGGCCTCGATCTGCTCGGCGTCGTCTATGGTCGCGTCGCGAAGGGTCGACGTCTCAGTCGCGTGATCGATTCTGGGCGCGGTGGGGGTCTCGGGCGTCATACCATGCAAGATGCCGTTCGTCCGGCATTCGAATCAAGCATACAGAGGCCGAGGGCTCCCGCTGGACCAGGACTAGCTATGCCCTCCAGATCTCCCTGAAGAGACGGAGCCAGTTTCCGCCGAGGACCTTCTCGATTCGATCGTCGGGGTGACCCCGCTGGGCCATTCCGTCAGCGATCAACTCCATACGACGGTGCGAATTGAGATCGTCGACCGTGAACAGGATGTCGGGGTCCTCGTTTGGTGCTGCGACGCCGCGCTCGATCCTTCCGGCGACGAACTCCCGGTGGGCTGCCCAGTAGTCCTCCGAACCGTCGATTGGCGTGGTCGAGAGATCACTGCCGATCCCGACATGGTCCTCCCCGCACACGTCGACCGCATGTTCGATGTGGTTCAGGACGTCGTCCAGCAGAGGGACACGGCCAGGGGTGAGGAAGGGCATGAGATAGATGCCGATCACCCCCCCGTTGTCTGCGAGGGCGCGCAGCTCCTGGTCGTCTTTCGAGCGTGGGTGCGGGGCGACGCCGTTGCAGCCGCTATGGGTGATCGCCACCGGTACGCTCGCGGCCGCAATACCCTCGGCGGTCGTCCGCTGACCGCAGTGACTGAGGTCGACGATCATCCCGATCTCGTTCATCCGTTCTACCACCGCGTGGCCGTACCGGGTAAGTCCTCCGTTCGCGGCTTCGAGGCAACCGTCACCGACGAGGTTTCGACCGTTGTACGTCAGCTGCGTGACCTTCACTCCCAGATTCAGGAAGGTCTCGATGGGGTCGAGCTCCCCTTCGAAGGGCGTGGTGTCCTGAAAACCACATACGATGCCCAGCTTTCGCTCGGCCTTCGCCTGCATGAGCTGGTCGACGGTGCGAACCTGGAGAAAGGCGTCCGGAAAGCGCTCGATCCGCTCCATCCATCCGGCGACGTTGCGAACGGAGGAAGCGAAATCGCTTCCGTTCATCGTCAGGTTCACGGCGGTAATACCCGACTCCACCGCGTTGCCGATCATCTCCCCGTTGAGCGGAGGATTGAGCGGGTAGTTGAAGTACCCCGGGCTCGCGAGGAAGTCGACGACGATTGCCTCGTCGTAGCCTGGCCAGCGTGGCGCGGAACTCTGGATCGACCGGTCACGCGGCCGCAGGGCGCTCGCGGCCAGGGTGTCGCCGCCCAGGGCCAGGGCGGCGGCGCTGGCGAGGAATCGTCGTCGATCGACTTCGGGTGAGGGCAGCTTAGCCATCGTCCACCTTCCGGCTTGAGTCCGTGCGCGGTCGTGAGCCAACATACGGCGGCGCCGCTTGCCGATCACCCCCGCTTGCGGTCGATTCTGCTCTCCCTCCCCAACAGGCTCTGTTGCCTCCCCTCTCGGACCACCCCGAATGAGTCCATTCGAGCGCGTGCTCAAGGAAGCCCACCGCCGCGGCCTCTGGCAGGTTCTGGTGGTC
>JBDGVS010000094.1:0-8129 GCA_039585535.1 Gemmatimonadota bacterium
ACGCATCCTCGGCAGCGCTCCAGTCGCCCATCTCCAGGAGCACGCCAGCCAGTCCAGCCATACACCGGGATCGGCCCAGCTCACTCTCGTAGCGGTTCACAGCCTGCCACCCGTATCGCAGAGCGGCGTCCAGATCTCCAGCGAGCTGCTCGAGACCCATGAGGTCGTGATGGATACTCGCCAAGGTCTCTCGATCTCCGGCAGACTCCGCCACCGACAACGCCTCCGAGAGACGCCCACGCGCCGCTGGGAGGTTTCCGCGCTCTCGCCGAATCAGTCCAAGACCGGCTAACGATCGAGCGGCGAGCGTTTCGAGCCCCGAGCCTCGGGCAATCGCCAGAGCGACCTCATACCAGGCGTCCGCCTGCTCCCACTCGGCCTGTCGTCGTGATGCTCGTCCCGACATCCGAGCGGCTCGGATCGCGGGCTCCGCTTCGCCGAACGCAGCCGCGATCTCGAAGGCGCACTCGTAGAGCTCGAGCGCCCCCGAAATATGATCCTGTCGTTCGGCCGCCGCGCCCAGTTCCAGAACGACCGAGAGGAGTGGCGAGCTCTCGCCAGCCTCGTAGTGGTCGAGCGTACGAAGCAGAAGCGGTAGCTCCTCCGAGTGGTCCACCTCCTGCAGGTCAGCTCGAGCGGCCCTTGCCTGCTCGGCGCGTTGATCGTTCGGGAGCACCAGATCCTCGTCCACCAACGTCCGAACGAGTCGCGCTACCAGGAAACGTGCCTGTACTGCTCGCACACGGTCCGCGTCCGACTCAAAGCCATCGAGGTCTCGGAGCACCCTCCACCCTTCGAACGTCGCTTCACGCGACTCGGACGGATCCCTATCCGGATCCAGGTCTCGGTGCAGCACCAGCGCCGAGATCTCCCCGGCGAGAAACATCAGACGGTGGCGCACCGCTTCGTCCAGCTGCGCTCGCCGGCTCACGGAATCCGCAACGAGGAACCATCCACGGGCACCGTCGCTCCCGAGCGCGATCGCGAACACACCGGACCGAGAAGACTCATCCCCAACCTGCTCATACGCACCTGGCACCCCGCGTTCCCACGCACGGTGCAGCGCTTCAGGCCGAAAACCTCGACGCGGCTGATCCGAGATCGAGTCGACCACGAGGTGGGGATGAATGAGGCCCGGGCCGTACTCGTCGATCCACACCGCAGCGACCCGATCGGAGCCGCTCAACTCTGCCACCTCGACCAGGTGGTCGAAGAGTTGTGACCGTGATGCCTCCCGCCCCAGGAACGCACGAGCCCGGGCCAGACGATGAAGACGTCGATCCCGAAATTCGTCCAGCTTCAGAAGGTTCTCTGCGGACATGCACCCATCTTGTGGCGGGTCGGTGGGTTCCTCGACCAACTTACTTGCGCTCTGACGCCCGACACAACGCTGCGCGCCCGGGAGGGCGGATGATTTCGGAACATAGGGACTGGGCCACAGACTTGGGGCTACTCGCCTTGGCGGCGATTTGGGGCGTCAACTTCTCGGTCGTGAAGTTCGTCCTCGAGGAGGTCGACCCCTTCGGCCTCAACGCCCTCCGCTTCCCGCTTGCTGTGCTTGCGCTGTATCTCGTCGTGAGAGGTACGCCAGGCCCTTCCCTTCCGCACAAGGAAGACGTTCTGCGGGTCGTCCTCGTCGGCCTCATGGGCAACGTCGCGTACCAACTCTGCTTCATTATCGGTATCGACTGGACTCGGGCAGGCAACGCGAGCCTGCTGCTCGCGACGACACCCGTGTGGACGGTATTCCTCTCGGCGCTGGCCGGGCACGAACGACCGACGCGCTGGGTGGTGTTCGGTGTCCTCGGGACGCTCGTGGGCATGGTACTGGTCGTCATCGGGAGCGAGGACGGGATCTCGCTCGGCTCGTCCACGATGCGAGGAGACCTCCTGATGATCGTGGCGTCCATCCTCTGGTCGATCTACACGGTGGCCGGCCGCGGTCCGGTATCGAAGTACGGCGCACTCCGCATGACGACGTGGACTCTGTACGTCGGAACCCCAATCCTCGTGGTCCTCGGCCTGCCCTCACTGGTGCAAACGGACCTCGCTGCAGTGAGTGCCCAGGCCTGGGTGGGAGTGGCGTACTCCGGCTTCCTGTCGATCGGCCTCGCGTACCTGCTCTGGTACCGAGGCGTCCAGCGACTGGGAAACAACCGCACGGCGGTCTACTCGAATCTGGTTCCGGTCGCAGCTCTCTTCACGGCGTGGGTCTGGCTCGGAGAGATCCCGACGGTGCTACAGCTCTCAGGTGCCGGTGTGATCCTCGTGGGCCTCACAGTCGCGAGGCTGGCTCAGACGCCGGGTCCCAGCTCCGCGATTCCATCGCCGATCCCGAGCTCGTCTCGGTGACGGATCTCGGGGAAGTCGTAGAAAAGTACCCCGTCGTTGGAAATGTCGGAGCGGACACGGAAGCCGTCGTCCATCTCCTCCATGATTCTCTCAGCCGCCGGTAGCGCGAGGTTCAGGTCGGAGGCCACCTCGGTCACCGTGAGTCGGCCACCTCGAGCCGTGGCCAGTCGCAGAATTTTTCGCTGAAGTCCCTGCATGATCGCACGGCGTCGGTCCTGAAGCCCCTGCCATCCCCAGTAGAAGGTCAGGGATCCCCCACCCCCGACCACCGATCCGACGGCGACCGCTGCCATCTCCCATTCAACGAAGCCGATCAGGACGAGTAGGCTGGCAAAGAGCACCATACCCGTACCGAAGATGCGTCGCTTGAGACCAGCACTCGGAAGGGCCTGATCCGGTTCCGCCTCGATCAGGCTCTGCTCAGGCTCGGAGCCGGCCGCAGCGAGTGCCCGAGATGCCTTCTCCCAGGCCAGCCCGCAACGGGGGCAGACGAGGTGCTTCCGCCGAGCCATCCAGTAGACGAGTCCACCGAATCCGTACGACGCGACGCTCGCCGCGATCAGCAGGCCGACGTGCCCCGCACGTCGGAAGTAGGGCATCCC
Source organism: Gemmatimonadota bacterium (assembly GCA_039585535.1). Classification (GTDB taxonomy): domain Bacteria; phylum Gemmatimonadota; class Gemmatimonadetes; order Longimicrobiales; family Gaopeijiaceae; genus UBA2589. The sequence continues at coordinate 2,955 of JBDGVS010000094.1, forward strand.
CTCGCCCTGGTAGGAGCAACGTGGGCACCGACGAACCCCTGTAGGTCGTGAGATCGCCATACCGACGGGCGTGGACGTACCGCACGTCGGGCACCGGACGGCGCCGGGCTGAAGGGTCTCACCGCATGTGGAACAGCGCATCTCTTCGCCTGCCCGTTATCCGCTTCTCGAACTCAGGTCCCTACGATCCATCGGTCCTGAAGATTCAGGACCTTCCAACTCCGTCACAGTCACCGGACGCGAAGGATACGCATTTGCGCCTCGGCCTGGGGCAAACTCGCCCCCCCTGCCTCACCACCGAGCCGAAGTGTCGTCGTACCACCCGCTTCGGGAGTCACAATGTAGTACCCCGCGGAAGACGAGGGCATCGATCTCGATAGACTGAAGTCCCCACCCCCAAGGGAAGTCGGAAGCAAAGGGTACGGATCCCCGAGGAAGCCTCGCAGGTCCACGGTCGGATACTCGAGCACGCCGGACGCGATGCCGAGTCCATCCAGCCACGACGCTGCCCACCAATCCGACAGCAAGATCGACCAGTCACTTCCCGTCTCAGCCTCCACATTCGTCACGCCGGTCCTCGTCGTCTTCGTCAGACGTCCGATCACGTCCGAGCCGAACCGATCGGCGAGGTACGTCGCGAAGAGGAATCCACCTCCTCTCTCCGCGAGACTCCCCTGTCCGTAGGAAACGATCAGCGAGACGGTATCCGGGCGGGCCAGGTACCTCCGACTCCGACTCCGGACGCCGCCGCGGAAACGTTCCGTCGCCGCCACATCCCCACGGTCCGCGTACCAACGAGCCACGAGTTCCTCGGCATACTGTGCAAGCGCCTCCGAGAGCCACACGGCCTCGTTACCCTCGGCGCCGAGCGTGAGGACACGCTCATTGAAGTTGACCATGTGCTGGAACTCATGTCCGAGCACCGCCGGCGCGACCTCGAGCAACGCACTCTTGGGGCGCGGATCGGAGAACTGACCTCCCGGATCCGGCACCAGCGTGTAGAAGATCTCCCCTTCATTGCTCCCGAACTCGCCGGGGAGCAGATCGACTCCGAAGAAGAATCCGGCGATGAAGCCACTCACGCCTCGCGGGGTGAGTTCGTTCACGGCCGGTGTGAAGAGAATGATGATCCGGTCGTTCGAATCGAGATCGGATGTCTCACCGTATGCCCCGGTCACCGTCGGCTCGATGGCGTCGTCGAACATGTCGGAGAAGAACTGCAGGTCGGCCTCTGAATACCCTCCAGCCGGTGCCGTCTCGTCCACGAACAGGGCAGCCCGTTGTCCGACAACGCGCGCTACCGCCGTCACGTCCGTGAAGTCTCCCGGATTCCGAAACACCTTGAACGTGCGGCGTTCACCAACTGCGGGAGCCGCAGCGGGGGCGGAAGCCGGGCCGGCCGGCTCGGCCGCGGGCCGAGCCGCCGATGTGGCGAGATCCTGCTCGAGTGCCCGGAGGCGTTGGTCCCACAGCGACTGGACGTCGTCGGAACGGCCAGCGGACCGAGCGAACGGCTGGCGCCACCAGTCGTCCGGCAGCTGGCCGCCCACTCGGGACCGGTCGACGGCATAGCGAGCAGCCGCAAGCTCAATCGACGTCGGAGCGGCAACCGTCGCCGGACTTCCTAGGCCAAACAGACCGATCGGGTACGTCGCGGCACCAATCGATCCGGCGGCTTGAGCGATGACCACGTACTCCGCGCTCCCGTCACCGGGGAGTGTCGCGCAGGAGTACCCCTGGGGATCGAGGGCGTCAAACACCTCGCCCACCGCGAGAGACAGTACTTCGCCTCCAGACTCGATGACCAGCTCCCGTGACGGGCTCGCCAGGGTACCGAGCTGAACACTCACCGCGACGGATCGAGCAGGAAGACACGGCGGCACAGTCACGGAAAGTGCGGTTCCACTCGCGCTCGTCACCCGGCCGCGTATGCCGGAGAACAGGACGACATTCTGTTCCGGATCGGGACTGAAGTTCTCACCCGTGAGCTCGATCGACCCTCCGGGGGCCGCGCCGACCACGCCGAGCGGATTGAGCACCGGCCGGTCCACGGTGAACAGGCGAAAGAGCACGGACCCACCGCCCTCACCCAGCACCTGGGCCCGAACCGACACCTCGCCGATCGTCGACCCAAGGCGGACCTGCGCACGTGCAGAGCCCGTGGAGTCGGTCACGGCGAGCGCCGGGCCCGAGATTTCTGCGTCGCCCGCTTCGATCTCCCAGGCCACGTTGCGGCCCCGGACCGGCAGTTCGGTCGTCTGCGACTGCACCACTACATGGAGTGGGGTGGAGAGCTCCTGACCGGGCGTACCGTACTGGCTGTCCCCTCCCGCGACGAACGCCACCACGGCCTGCGGAAGCACCTGTGTCGGATCAGACCCACATGCCACCAGCAACATCAGCCAGGCGGCGAGCAAAGGCATGCTGCGCCTGATGGCGACGCAGGCACGGAGGGAGCCCCTCCTCGTGGTTGTCACAACCATTACCTGGAGCGCTCGAGAGAGATCAGCTCGATGATCGGCGCACCCGTCAGGGACGAAGCCCCGGTACGTACACGGCCGGTCACGTCGATTCGTTCGAGCGGTAACAGCCCCTCGACGTCCGGTAGCCGCTCCATGGGAACGGCGACGTATACGAACGGGCCGTCGGCTCCGCCGTAGCGAGCGAGCAGGAAGGGTTCCCCTTCGAAGAAATCCGTCCTGACCGACTCCGCGCGCTCGAGTGAAATGAACTGAACGCTCCACGCCACGACACGGCCTGCGTACGCATCCGGGTCGCCTCGCAACTGTTCGGGCTCGACCGCACTCTGCGCCTCCGCCGGCGCGGCCTCGGAATCCTCACCGACGGGCATCCACATCCAACCCTCGATCCGAACGCGTGCCCAGCTCCCTTCGCGTCGGACGATCTGCACATCGCTGGATGGGGTCGCGACCGCCAACGTATCACCATCGGGAGCGGCCAGGATCGCCCCGCCGGCGGCGCCAGCCCGCTGAAAGCCCCCGGGAACACGGGCTGATGGACCTGTCGGGCTCGCCGGGACACTCTGCGTCTCAGGCGGAGTCGCAGCGGTCGGGGACGCACCTACGGCGAGGGAAGCAGACCAGATCCAACCCACTCTCGAGACTCGCGCCCACGCCTCATCGCGCCCAAGCTCTTCCAGCAGAGCACCCTCTTCGAGTCGGCCGAGGATGGTGCCGGACGGCCCAGAGCGTAGATTTTCGCCTCCGGCCTCCGCGACCACGAGATCGAAGGCCGGGTCCTCGCTGCTCTGGAGCGAACGAAGCCAAACCCAACCTTCCAACTCGACCTGTGTCCAGTTTCCGTCCGTGCCCAGTACCCGGAGCGATGTTCCCGGGCCGAGTTCTCCGAGCAGGACGCCATTAGGCTCACGGCGGAAGTTCTCTTCGGCTCCCACCACGGCACGGTCCTGAGCAGCGGCGAGATTCGGCGCGGCGAGAAGACCGCCTCCGATCAGGAGCAACGCCCTGGGGAGGGGCCTACGTCGAAGTCGCATCGAGTCTGAAACGATCACCTGCGGAAGGTGTTACAACGTGCGGCAAGAGCGCCGCAAGCTGCGTTACCCCAAGAATTTGCCCGGGACGCTCACAAGCGTCAATCATTCTGAACCTCGTTGGGAGAGGAGATCAGTCCCTCCATGCGGTCGTATTCGAATATGTTCGGCGCCGCGGCGGCCATCGTCGCGCTGCTTTCGCCTGCCCTCGTGCATGCACAGTCTATACCATCTCCGTACACGTATCTTGAAGAACGCCAGGAATTGGGAGTTTTCTTGGGATACATGAGCGCCGGAACGGGCCGTTTCGATTTCGGGCCCTCCGGAGGAAACCTCCTCGGAGTACGGTACGGGATCGAGCTGTCCGGCCCTCTCTCATTCGAGGGAGTGGTCCAGGCAATCGACGGCGAGCGCAATGTCGTCGACCCCGGACGTGAGGAAGGGGATCGGGTCATCGGACAAGCCGAGTCGTTAATCACTACCATCGAGGCGAGGCTTAAGTTCAGCGCGCCGGGCCGGCGCGCCTGGCATGGGCTCAGCCCCTTCGTCGACTTCGGTGGCGGTATCGCGATCGACGCATCCCCAGACTCGGAGCTCGATGAGGTTCTCCTGCCTCTCGACCGCTTCGATTTCGGGACGAGCTTCTTCGGGACGATGTCGGGCGGTATGCGGTGGTACGCGACGCAGCGTCTCACACTGCGTGGCGACGGCGTCTTCTCGCTGTGGAAGATCAGTACACCCCCCGGATATGCAGACCCGGATCGCGGCTTCTTCGGCGTGAGTGACGGTGAGTGGGTGTGGGGCACCGCCTTCACCGTTGCGGTCCTGTTCCGCTGGTGAGTTCCAGCAAATGAATTCCGGGCCGACGTCGAGCTTCGAGACACGCGAGGCCGATTGGCTCGAAGTCTCCGAGGCGCTGGATCGGACGCTGGACGCGGCGATCCCTCTGGCGCCCGAGTCGGTAAGCCTCCTCGATGCCGAGGGGCGTGCCCTCGCCGAACCCATCATCGCCGACGCGACGCTCCCTCCCTGGGACAACAGCGCCATGGACGGCTACGCTGTGCGGGGCGAGGACGTCGCGGGCGCCTCCCCGAAGGAGCCGATCACTCTACCGGTTGTGGCTGTCGTACGTGCCGGGGGGGACGCGGGCACGCGGTTGGCACCGGGCGGAGCGATACGGATCATGACTGGCGCACCCATCCCCCATGGCGCCGATACGGTGATTCGCGTCGAGGATACCGACGGAGAGCGGGTTGAGGGCCACGTCCGTGTCCTTTCGGACCGCGATCGGGGTCGCCACATCCGCGCGGCCGGACAGGATATGCGCGCGGGCACCACCCTTCTCGAAACCGGGCAATCGGTGAGTACTGGGGTGATCGGGGTGTTGGCGGCCGCGGGGCGATCGAGCATCAGGGTGCACCGACGACCGAGCGTGGCCATCCTTTCAACGGGAGACGAGCTTCGGACCGCCGACGAATACGACGCGGTTCGTGCCGGAAGGGGGGTGCCCGAGTCGAATGGGCCGATGCTCGCTGCCATGGTCCGTTCCATCGGAGCCGACCCTCTGCTCCTCGGGATCGCGAGCGACGACGCCGCGGCTCTCCAGGCCCGGATCGAGCAGGGACGTACGGCCGACGTCCTCGTCACCATCGGCGGCGCGTCGA
>JBDGVS010000095.1:0-8092 GCA_039585535.1 Gemmatimonadota bacterium
CGTCGAAGAGGACCATGACCACCTCACTCTCCCGCTCGCCCATTCCTGCCTGGAACGACTCGGGCGTGGTCTGTTGGCGAAGATCGAGGGTGAAATCCTCGAACGAGCGCACGCCCGTCAACTCACCGAGCGACTCGCCGAGAAGCCACGCCAGTGCGACCGCCGAAAGAACGAGCGCTCCGAAGGCGATCAGGCGTTGAGTCTTCCTCAACGCCTGCCTCTGCGCCTGGCGCGCCGGAGCGCGCCCATCAGTTTGTGATTTCGTAGACGACCGACGCCATTCCCCAGGACTCGAGCCGAACGGCTCCGCCGTCGGGACCCGCCGCACGTTTCAGTGCCTCTGCGATCTCGGCTGCAAACGCCGCTCCGCCCGACGCGAACAGCTCGCCCGCCGGAATCGTGATGTCGAGCGGCCGCTCGGTGAGGAATGCCCGTACCATTCCGCCTCCGGCCGGTGGCAGCGCTTCGAAGGCTATGTCACCGGCGGGATACGCGAGTCGCTGACCCGCACGGATCTGCATGGAGGGCTCGTCTTCGTTGGGCAGGAGCATTGCGACGGTCCCGTCCGTGCCTAGATCCACCAGGGTCACGTAGCCGTCGCGGTCGGACTCGATGATGAAGCCGATGTCTTCCCCCAGCCCGAACGCAGTTCGCTCGTCGAGAAGGCTCACCGAGAAGCCGAAGGATTGAGCGGGATTGTCCATGTCGCCGAGACTCTTCGCGGCGGCTTCCTTCCCGAGGAGCGTCGCGAGGTCGCCCATCGCGTCGGGCGCTGCGGAGATCCCTTCGTGCCGCGCGAAGCCGTCGGAGCCGATGACGCGGAGCTCATCGCCCCGTCGTCGTACGATCAGGTGACTGAACTGATTCTCACCTTCCAGGAGCCGAACCGAAGTGCCACTCCCCATGGCCGCGGCGAGTGCCTCGGCGAGTCGGGTATCGATCGACGCGACGTTCACCAGCAGTGGGCTGTCCCCGTAGACATGTGCGACGAGTCGGGCCCGGTCGCCCTCCGAGACGGAGCCCGAGACCACGTCGACGCTCGTGGCGCGCTGGCCTACCGACGACACGACCATGCGGGCTCCGGCGTCGGTCTGAAAGATCGAACCGGGCGTGACCCCCAGCGCCAGGCCGGCACCCAGTTGAGCCGTGCTCCCCGAAGACTGAGTCACCGGTAGCGCCATCTCGCCACGGCCTTCCGTCTCTCCGTCGATGAAGAAGAGAGGAAAGTCCTTCAGTGAGACGTCGTCGGAGATGTAGGGGTCCTGCTGGAAGCGATTGCGCTTCAGCGCCTCGTAGGCCTGCTCGAAGACTTCCTCGTAGGTCATGCCGTCGGGTGCCTTCCAGAGCTGCTGCACCATGAAGGTCGTGAACGCGCCACCGTGAAACTCCTCGCGTCCCTCGACCGCAGGAAAGAGGGCATCTACGGCCACCTGGAAGGGCTGCGCCGCCGCGAGCTCGAGCACGCGGGTCTCATCCGAGTCGAAGCCGGTCTCATCCTCGGACTGGCCGGGTAGGGCACGCCGAGTCGCACCGGCAGGGCGCTCCAGCTCGTCGAGGTCGCGAGCGAGAAGCCGTCCTGCACTGAAGGGCGTCACGTCCCGGGTTCCCGTGCCCGAGTTACAGTTGTCCAGCAAGACGATGACGTTGTCCGTCGGCAGCATCCCGAGCCAGCTGTTGAACTCGTCGTCGCTGATGTCGAAACGAGTATCTGACGGAATCACGTCGGCCGGGGCGAGCGTTTCGTCGAGCCCGTCGTCTTCGTCTCCATCCTCATCCCACATCTGGGAGCCGTGGCCCGAGTAGTAGATGACGACGTTGTCGCCGGGCCGGGCGTTCTCAACCAGCCACCCCGTGATGCCGTCCTCGATCGCGGCCTTCGTCGCGTCGTGGTTCACGAGCATCCGGACGTTTTCTTCGGGGAAGCCCTGACGGACGACCAGGACGTCTCGTACCCGACGTGCGTCGTGCTCGGGGCCCGCCAGGTCACCCCCCTCGCCCTCGCCGAGGTTGATGTAGTCGCTGATGCCGACGATGAATGCCCAATGCGTGAGCTCTGTCCGCTCCTGCGGCCCGAAGGCGAGCAGCGGCAGCAGCGTCGTCATGACGCCGAATCCAGCCAGACGCCGCGTTGTCGAGCGTTTCATCTATCGCCCTCCAGCTCGTAATACACGTTTTCCCTCGCCGCGCGGACGATCAGGCTATTTCCACCTTGGCTGGCCTTCTCTTGCATCCGAGCGACGATGGTATCCAGCTCGTTGTCCGTGCGTACCGGGTCGTGGTGGAAGAACTGGAGGTCCTTCACACCGGCCTCGCGTGCGAGGTGAACCGATTGCTCGAATGTCGAGTGTCCCCACCCTCGACGAGACGGGTACTCCTCCTCCGTATACATCGAATCATGGATCAGAAGGTCCGCATCGCCCACGAAGTCGATGATGCGTTGGTCGAATCCGGGCTCGAGTTCTCCGTACACGTCCCCGTCCACTTCATTGTCGGGGATGAAGCAAATCACCTTGTCGCGGAGTTTGATTCGGTAGCCGATCACAAAGGAGGGGTGGCGCACCCGCATCACATCGAGCGTGAAGTCGCCGATTTCGTAGGAGCCGTGGTTCAGGTGTTCGAACTCCATCGTGGCTGCCACAACGCTGAACGGCACCGGGAAGTAGATCGGGCCCATCTGGCCGGCGAAGAGGTTCTGGACGTCGATGTCCTTCTGCTTCGGGCCGACGACGTGGATCGTGTCGTCGGGATCGTAGAGCGGACGAAAGAACGGAAAGCCCTGTATGTGATCCCAGTGGAAGTGGGTCAGGAAGATGTGAATCTGATTGGGTCCCTTCTCAAATACGTCCACGCCCATGGGGCGAATGCCGGAGCCCGCGTCGAAGATGAGTCGGGTGTCGCCGTCTGTGACTTCGACGCAGGTCGTATTGCCGCCATGCCGGACGGTCTCGCTCCCGGGAGTCGGGATCGATCCGCGGGTGCCCCAACAACGGAGATAGGGCCCGTCGGGGGCGTTCGCATCGGGTCGACCGGTGCGGGGCGGGGCAGAAGCTCGGTCCAACGCTCTGTTGCTCCGGAGTGGGGGATAGCGGGGCCACGATATGACGTCGTCCAATCTACGGGTGGATTCGTTCGGGGTGCGAGGATTTTCGGCAGTCGGTAGCTTTGAAGCTCCGGAGTGGATCGCTCACGAGACGCCCGAAACCCCATGAATCAGCCCACCGGTACCGCGCCTGCTGGCGGAGAGCCTGTGAGCCTCACGCGCGAACAAATCAGCGTGAAGCTCCGCGAGGTAGCGCTATTTCAAGGTCTCGGACAGGACGATCTGACCGAAATCCTGCGGATCTCCGAGGCTGTCCGAGTGGATTCGGGGGAGTATGTGTTCGAGGAGGGCGAGCGAGGCGACCACTTCTATGTGATCGTCCACGGCTCGATTGAACTCCGGAAGGTCACGGGCCAGGGCTTCAAGCGTCTGGCGGTTCTTCGGTCGGGTCAGGCGTTCGGCGAAATGGCTCTGCTGAACCAGACTCCTCGATCGGCGTCGGCTCTGGCCGGCGAGGACACGTATCTCCTTTCCGTGTCGCGGGCGGCGTTCAGCAAGATGCTGGGCGGTGACACACTATCCGTCCGGCTGCTCAAGAACCTTTCCAAGGCACTCTGGGCTACGTCGGTCCGTCTCGCGACGCAGCAGGGCAAGACCGCCACTGCGAACGACACGGGGCATGAAACGCTCGCCGAGTTCAACCGCCTGCTGCGTGCCCGTCTACTGCCCCGGGTCACCCCGCGCGTGACCGGTTACGATATCGCTGCGACCACCCTGGCGCCGCGTCAGGGCTCCGGAGGCACGGCGTGGGACTGGTTCGTCCTCCCTGATGGTCGGCCGGCCTTCGCGGTCACCAAGGCGACGCGGAATGACCTCTTTTCCGCCCAACGCCTGGGAGCGGTTCGCATGCTTCTTCGTGCGGGCGCGGCGGATCCGTATCCTACCCTTGGCGATCTTCTTACGAAGGTGAACCGTAGTCTCCGGGCCGGGTGGATCGAAGGGCTCTCCGGGTCCGTCATGGTTGGAATCGTGGCGCTGGCTGATGGGGCCGCCGAGTGGGTGGAGGCCGGACCGGTTACCGGGGCCGTGATCCGGGTTGGCGGCACTGCCGAAGATCTGAGTGCGCACGCGCCCCCTCTGGGCGAGGACACCGACCGGAAATACGAGTCGCGGACGATCGTGCTGGGAAACCGAGACCGGGTCGCGTTGCTCTCCGACACCCATCACGAGGCGGGATTGGCATTGGCGGCGGTACTGGCGGGAGATATGACCGTGTCCTCGCGCGACGCGTTGTCGCGTGCGCTTACGGGACTCGACCCAGGTGCCTCGACGGGAAAGGATGTCGCCGACGTGAGTGCCATTGTCGTCACGAGGGTGACTCCCCCGCGGATCAACTCGCAGTAGTGGGGTACCCCGCACTTGAACGCTCTACGCTGAACCACGGAAGGAAGGCATGGCAGTAACTGAGAAGGACGTAACCAAGGCACTCCGCGAGGTGAAGGATCCCGAGCTCGGGCTCGACCTCGTAGTCCTCGGACTCATCTACGACGTCGAGATCGATGACGACGCCAACGTGCACGCAATCATCTCGCTCACGTCCCCGATGTGTCCCGTCGCCGGACAGATCGTCGAGAACGTGAAGACCGCGATCGAGGGAGTGGACGGTGTCGCGAGTGCCGAGGTCGAACTGACGTTCGATCCGCCGTGGACGCCGGAACGTATCAGTCCCCTGATCCGCGCTTCGTTGGGACTCTGAGGGTCACGATCCCGAGTGGCACCTTGAGTCGGGAACGCGGGTAGGTAGATTCATTACACTCTTCCGTCTGTCGTGACGGAAGTGTCATAAGAGGGAGGAACATGAGTCCGTTCACCGAAGACGAGCTGATCCAGAAGGTGCAGGACGGTTATATGGTCGAGGGTCCCGAGGACATGACCGAGGGGTACCGAAAGGCCCTGCGCGTCCAGCTCACGGTCCAGGCCGACACCGAGTTGATGAGTGCGCCCTCGTATTGGATGGCGGCCCGCCATGCACCGTCCACGAACACACAGGTCAGCGCCCACGCGATCATCCAGGACGAGCTCGCGCACGCGAACATCGCGTACCGCCTCCTCGAAGATATCGGGGAGTCGAAGGAGCAGCTCGTTTACGGACGCCAGCCTCACGAGTTCAAGCACCCCTACGGCTTCGATCAGCCGCTCGACAATTGGGCCGAGCTGGTGGTGGCGACGGGCTTCTTCGATCGTGCGGGCATCACGCTGCTTACGGACGTGCACGAGAACACCTCGTATGCACCGCTCAAGCGCGCCCTGGTGAAGATCGGCATGGAGGAGACGTTTCACCTCCGGCACGGTGAAGTCTGGATGCGTCGCCTCTCCAAAGCAGGTGGCGAGGCCAAGGAAATGGTGCAGCGCGCCGTCGACTGGATGTTCCCGATGACTATCGAGTGGTTCGGGCTCCCCGACAACATGAAGCGCCACTCGGGCCAGCTCGACTACAAGCTCAAGGGGCTGACCAACGACCAGCTCCGTCAGGTATGGATGGCTTCTACCGTGCCGCTCTGCGAGGAGCTCGGCCTGAACGCCCCCGCACACTGGAATGCCGAGAAGGAGGAGTTCGTGCTGGACTACCCCTTCCCGTGTCAGTACGACGCCGTCGACAAGCATTGGGCCTTCGACGAGGGCGAGATCAGCTGGGATACGGTCTTCGAGCGCTGGAAGGGACGGGGTCCGATGAACGAGATCTACGTCGAGGCGGTGCAGCGCTCGCGGATGGATGTGTCCCGCTGGCTGAGTGGGAAGGCGGCGTGAGTGTGGTTGCACTCCCCGTGATCCCGCGTCGGGACGGCGGGCTGCCCCCTGCCGTGTCGGTGCACAAGAGCGGAGGTCGTGACGTCTGGTCCGCGCCGCTCGAGGAGCCGCCTGAAGATCCGGTCCAGGGAACGTGGGCCGCGCTTGATGAGGTTCTGGATCCCGAGATTCCGATTTCCCTGCCCGAGCTCGGATTGATTTACGGAGTGGAGTACGCGGACGGGGTTGCGACCGTGAGCCTGACGTTTACCGCGACTGCGTGTCCGTGCATGGAATTCATCCGTGAGGACATCACGGATCGGCTGGAGTCCGAATCCTGGATCTCCGCCGTAGAGCTCGTCGAGGTGTGGGATCCGCCGTGGACGAGCGCCCGAATCACGCCGCAGGGCAGAGAAAAGCTGCGCACGCTGGGAGTTAGTGCCTGATGAATGAGATCGTATATGACGTCTTCGCACGGAAGGATCGCGGAGGCCCGCTGACGCACATTGGATACATCGATGCTTTCGATGACGAGACGGCGAAAGTCTACGCGTGGAAGGCGTACGATGAGGAGAAGTGGTTCGAGATGTGCGTCGTTCAACGCGACGCCGTCATTCCGGTCACCGACGGCGAGGGCCTCTTCGCCCAACTGAAGCGAGCCCGGTCATGAGCGCAGACCTCGACCTGACCGCACTCGACGACGAGGGCCGTGCCGCGCTGGAACGGCTGATCGTCACCCTCGCCGATTCGAAGCGGATGATGGGAATCCGCTACTCGGACTGGATGTTGGGCGCTCCTTCGCTCGAGACCGGCATCTCGACATCGTCCATGGCGCAGGACGAGTGGGGGCATGCACGCCTGCTCTACGCGATGCTGAAGGACTTCGGGAAGGACCCGGTGCCGATGGAGCACGACCGTCCGGCTTCCGAGTATGCCTCGATCGCACCGCTCGACGAGGAGATGCCCGACTGGGCGGCTCTCGTGGCCGTCATGGTCCTCGCGGACGGAGCGATTACGGCGATGCTGCGCTCCTTCGCGGTCGGGACCTTTGCCCCTGCCCGGAGTCGGGTTCCGAAGATGCTCGCGGAAGAGGACTTCCACTCGAGTCTGGGGGCTGCCTGGTATCGTCGCCTGGCCGAAGCCGACGGTGAGGCAAGGGATCTTCTCTCAGGCGCTACGACAGCGATGCTTCCAGCACTCCTGGCGTGGGTTGGAGCCGACGATGCTGCGATGCAGCAGGTGGTCTCAGCCGGTGTGATCGGATCGGCAGGGGAGCGGCTGGCGGCGTTCCGTAACGACATGCGTGACCTCCTCGCGCTCATCGACGTGGATGTCGATTCTGCTACTGGCTCTGACGCATGGGACGAGGTGCGCGGGCGGACGCCGGGCCAACCCGCGGAAGAGGCGGTTGCTCGGGCTCGGGGCGACCTCAATCGCGCTCTGCTCGTCGAGTAGGAGTCAGATGATGAAGAAGACTCGTCTACCGTTTCGGGGCGCCGTGGGCTCGGAGCTTCGAGGCTCGTCGTTCAGTGCCGAAGATCGTCGTGAGGAGGCGCCCGACGTATTGCCGACCGCCCCGGTGTGCCCGTTCTGCGACGGGAGCCAGACCGAAATCATGAACGCATTCGGATCGCACGCGTCCGTGAGTACCTACTGGTGCCGGGCGTGCGGAAGCCCCTTCGAACTCATGAAGTGGCGGCCGGGCTGAGAGGCTGAGGTCGGCCCCGCGCGGCGGGGCCGACCTGCTACATCATGCCTCGACCAGCTCGACGTCTTCGAGGAAGTCCTTGAGCGGATTGGCAACGGCGACGGCACGCTCACGAATGGCGGCGGTCATCGACTTGCGGACGATCCCACCCAGCAGATGCCGCGTCACGGACTCTCCGAGCTTGTCGTCTGACTCTGCTGCCGCCTGATGGTACTCAGCGTAGCGTGCGCTTACCCGCTGCTCGAAGAGCGGCAGCTGGCTCTTCGGAGTTCCATTCTCGACCATGTCTTCGAAGACGGCTGTGTGCAGCGCGTCGAGACCCTGGCGAATGCGTTCGTCGGGTACTCGCCCCAGAAAGGCGAGCTGGACGCCGCGCGTATGGGCCCACATGAAGAAGATCAGAGCTTCTTCCGCTGTGCGACGAACGGTACCATCGTCGTCATAACGGGTATCGACGTCCGGAACGGGTGTTTCGACGTCTTCCTTCGCAACGAAGTCCGAGAAGCTTTCCCACACGAGTCGGGCGAGGCTGTCGCCGAGCTCGAGTGTGGTCATAG
>JBDGVS010000096.1:0-8053 GCA_039585535.1 Gemmatimonadota bacterium
GGTCACCATCAATCTGCGGCTCGACTTCGACCAGATCGAGCTGCTTCTCGACGCATTCAACTTCACCGCGGTACGTGAAGAGGAATACGCGGCAGAAGCGGAGATCGTGGAGGACGACGACGCGCCGGAGGACCTCAAGCCTCGCTGGCCGGTCGTGACCGTGATGGGTCACGTCGATCACGGGAAGACGTTGCTGCTCGACAACATCCGTGCGACCAACGTTGTCGCGGGTGAGGCGGGCGGCATCACGCAGCACATCGGTGCGTACCATGTGGAGACTCCTGACCACCGGAGCATCACCTTCCTGGATACGCCGGGTCACGCCGCGTTTACCGCTATGCGTGCGCGTGGTGCGGACGTCACGGATATCGTGATTCTGATTGTCGCGGCCGACGACTCCGTCATGCCCCAGACGATCGAGGCCATCAGTCATGCCAAGAACGCTGGCGTGCCGATGATCGTAGCGATCAACAAGGTCGATCTTCCGGCAGCGGACCCTGGACGGGTGAAGCAGGAGCTGCTTCAGCACAGCGTGAACGTCGAAGACTTCGGCGGCGATGTGCTTGCGGCGGAGATCTCGGCCAAGACGGGTCATGGCATTGATGACCTCCTCGACAAAGTCCTCCTCCAGTCCGAGATGCTCGAACTGAAGGCGAATCCCGACCGGGATGCGTTCGGGACGGTCATTGAGGCAAAGCTCGATCAAGGGAAGGGCGCCGTGGCCACCGTGCTCGTTCAGAAGGGCACCCTGCGCGTTGGAGACTCCTTCATCTGCGGGCTGTACGACGGTCGCGTGAAGGCGCTCCTCGATGAGCGTGGGCACCCGGTCGACGCGGTCGGACCGGCGACGCCGGTGCAGGTTCTCGGCGCGGGCGGCGTTCCGCAGGCGGGGGACACCTTCCAGGTGATGACGCCGGACCAGGCATCGGAGATCGCTTCGAACCGCCAGCGTCTCGACCGTGAGAAACAGCTCCGGATCCGTGAGCGTGGCGTCAAACTTCTCGACTTCAGCTCTCTCGTCCAGGCCGGCCGAGTGTCGAGCCTACCGCTCGTCATCAAGGGTGACGTGGACGGATCGGTGCAGGCTCTATCCGATTCGCTCGAGCAGTTGGGTACCAGTGAGGTTCAGGTCGAGATCATTCACCGTGGCGTGGGTGCGATCAACGAGTCGGACGTGCTTCTGGCTCAGACCGCCGGGGCAGTGATCCTCGGCTTCCGGGTACGACCGCAGACTGCGGCTCGTCAGGCCGCGGAGCGCGAAGATGTCGAGATCAACGTGTACGACGTCATCTACGAAGCGGTCGACGACATCACGGCAGCGCTCGAGGGCATGCTCGTTCCCGAGAAGCGTGAGACGATCGAGGGAAGCGCAGAGGTTCGCGAGGTCTTCAAGGTCTCGAAGGTCGGAACGATCGCCGGCTCCTATGTGACGGAGGGGCGTATCGACCGAAAGGGACATGGGCGCGTCGTTCGCGATGGGATCGTGGTTTACGATGGCGAGATTTCGTCGCTCAAGCGCTTCAAGGACGATGTGAAGGAAGTCCGCGATGGCTTCGAGTGCGGTATCGGCATCTTGAACTTCAACGACGTCAAAGTCGGTGATGTGATCGAGTGTTACACGGTCGAGGAAGTAGCGCGAACCCTCGCGAACTCGACCTGATTCGACCTCGGGGCGTAACCGGGTCATGGTGGTGGCGTCGCAGACGTGGGAGTTCACTCTCCCGGGCTGCGCGTCACTCAAGGAGAAGCGCTCCGTGATCCGGTCCCTGCGCGATCGTGTCCGTTCGAAATTCAACGTCTCCGTGGCCGAGACAGGGCTGCAAGATGTGCTCGAGCGGGCCGAACTCTCGATTGCCGTGGTATCGAGCGATGGACGGCTTGTCGAGTCGATGCTCGACAAGATCGATCACTTCGTGGAAGCGCATGCTGGAGCGGGAATCTTACGAGTGACCCGGGAGGTCTACTGACGTGAGCAAGCGCCTCGCCCGAGTCTCGGAACAGCTCAAGCGCGAGCTTTCCGAGCTGATCAGGACCCAGGTCCGTGACCCCCGTGTGGGATCTGTGACGATTACCGACGTAGACGTCGCGGGTGACCTCGGGTCCGCCCGCGTGTATGTCCGTTCGGTCGCCGGAGGGGAGGATCTCGCACGATCCGTCGAGGGGCTGCGCGCTGCAGCACCCTTCCTTCGAACCGCGTTGGGGAAGATCCTGCATGTGCGTCGTGTGCCGGAACTCCGATTCCAGGAGGATCGCTCCTATGCCGGGGCGCAACGAATCGAAGAGGTGTTGGCCGACGTGCTTCCGGAAGGGTCGGACGAGGCCGAGGGTGATGACGTGGGGGAGCCCGGCAACGCTGAGCGGCATGAGGAGGGCTCGGCGGAGTGAGGCTGGAGGCCGGAGATTTCGTTCTTCCGGTCGACAAGCCGGAGGGGCCGACCTCCCACGATGTCGTGGCGGTGGCCCGTCGAGCACTGGGGACCCGACGGATTGGACACACGGGGACCCTCGATCCCTTTGCTTCGGGTCTGCTTCTCCTTTGCGTCGGCCAGGCCACGCGGCTCTCCGAGTATCTCGTGGGCCTCGATAAGCGCTACGAGGCCACCGCCAGACTGGGGGTCACGACCGACTCTCTCGACAGGGAGGGTGTGGTGGTGACCGAGGTCAGTGATTTGTCGTCGGTGACGGCGGATCGGCTGGCTCGAGCCCTGGCGACTTTTTCAGGGCCATTGGATCAGATCCCTCCGCAGTTTTCGGCGAAGAAGGTCGACGGTGAAGCCATGCACCGGAAGGCACGGCGTGGGGAACGAGTCGATCTCGCACCGGTGCCCGTCACGATCCACGATATCGCGCTGAGCGACTTCGACTCCCCGGACGCTCGTTTCTCCGTTCACTGCTCGAGTGGCACATACATTCGATCACTTGCGAGAGATCTCGGTGATGCGGTCGGTGTCGGGGCCCATCTCACCGCACTCCGAAGGCTGTCAGTCGGGCAATTCCGTGTTGAGGAAGCGATCCCGCTCGATGCGCTCGAGGATGAGGCCCGGGTTCACGAGGCGCGCATCGATCCTGTTGCGGCAGTGGCCCATCTTCGACCCCTCGAGGTCGACGACGATGAGGCCGCCCGTCTGCTGCAAGGTCAGCGCTTGCGTGTGGAGGCACCCGGAGCCGAAGAGGCCGCCTCGGCCGTTACGGTAGCCATTGTGCACGATGGATCGCTGCTGGCGATCGGCGAAATCGATGACGGAGTCCTCCGTCCCCGAAAGGTGTTCCCGTCATGACACGGGTCGAATGGGCAAACCCTCGTGGGCTGCCCGGTGATCGGGGCACCGTCGCGACGGTCGGTACGTTCGATGGCGTACATCTCGGTCACTGGGCCGTACTCCAGGAGATTCGGGAACGTGCCGAAGCTGCGGGCAGACGGAGTGTGCTGGTTACGTTCGATCCGCACCCGCTTCGTATCGTGCGTCCGGAACACGCCCCCCGACTACTGACGACACCGTTGGAGAAGAAGGAGATCCTGGCGGAGAGCGGTCTGGACTGGGCCGTCTTCCTGACGTTCACGGAGGCCTTGTCGCGATATGAACCGCGCCGCTTCGTGGAAGAGATTCTGGTGGATCGCCTGGGGGTCGAGGAGTTGGTGATTGGTTATGATCACGGCTTCGGGAGGGACCGCGAGGGTGATCCTGAGACACTCGAGAGGATTGGCCGGGAGCTCGGCTTCTCCGTCGATGTCGTGCCTCCCGTGGCGGCGGATGGCGCTGCCGTGTCCTCGTCCCGAATCCGCGCACTTCTGGAGGACGGAGACGTCGTGACCGCACGCCTTTGTCTCGGTCGTCCGTACTCGATCCGCGGTGTGGTGGTCAGGGGAGAAGGGAGGGGGAAGGGACTGGGCTTTCCGACCGCCAATCTTCAGATCGGCGGCGGAGACAAGCTGATACCGCCTCAGGGCATCTATGCCGTGAGGGGCGTCCTGCGGGGCGGCACGTACGCGGGGGCTCTCCACCTCGGACCGCGACCGACATTCAAGGGCTCTCCTCCCTCGATCGAACTGCACCTTATCGACTTCGATCGGGACATCTATGGCGAGGAGATTCGTGTCGATTTCGTGGAGCAGCTGAGGGGCGTGGAGCCCTTCACTACGGTCGATGCGCTCGTTGCTCAGATCCGGGTGGACGTGGAGAAGGCTCGGCAGGTCGTAGCCGGCCTCCTGTAGACGCTCTCTGTGGTTCTCTCTACCTTTTCAGGCTGAACATGCGAGGGCTTACCGTTCGGGTAAGCCACGATTCGCTTCCCTTGCAGCATCGGACTCTCGAGGAGGCACGACGCCCATGGCGATCGTCAAGGAAGAAATCATCAAGAAGTACCAGCTCCACGACACTGATCGTGGCAGCGCCCCCGTTCAGGCCGCGATCCTGACTGCGCGCATCAACGACCTCCGGTCGCACTTCGATGCTCATAAGAAGGACCACCATTCTCGTCAGGGTCTCCTGAAGATGGTGGGTCGCCGCCGGCGCCTTCTCGACTATGTGAAGAAAGAGGACGTCGAGCAGTACCGCGCGCTCATCAAGGACCTCGGTCTGCGCCATTGATTGGTGAACGCCTCCACCCGTTTCGGGTGGGGGCGTCACTGTTTTAAAGCTGTCCGGCCCGAACCAATGCCGGACGAAAATGCATGCTCTGCTTGGCGGCCATCGGGCCAGTTCAGCGAGCACGCGGAAGGACCCGACCGGACCACGAGTGTGGCCGAGTCGGTTTTCAGCCGAAGGCATGTGTGCCTCGGGTGGGGGACGGCCTACAACCTGCTGCGTTACGAGCGCGTGCTTCGGCATGCCCTCGGCGGCGGTCGCTCTCTCCTCCGGTTCTCGCATCACTTCGGCATCTGATCCCTGACCGGGATGCTCCCGGTCGCAACGAAGTGAGTAGAACAGATGATTCAGAGGATGGAGCGCCAGATTGGTGGGCGCACGCTCTCGATCGAGACTGGCCGGATGGCCAAGCTCGCCCAGGGTTCTTGTCTGGTTCAGTACGGCGACACCGTCGTGCTGTGTGCCGTTACGGTGGCCGACAAGCCCACGCACCTCCCCTTCTTTCCCCTCACGATCGAGTATCGTGAAAAGTCGTACGCGGCAGGGAAGATCCCCGGAGGCTTTTTCAAGCGCGAAGGTCGACCCGGCGAAAAGGAGATCCTCTCCGCTCGCCAGATTGATCGACCCATTCGCCCCCTCTTCCCCGAGGGGTTCAAGTACGAGACGCAGGTCGCGTGCTTTATCCTCTCTGCGGATCAGGAGAACGACGCCGACGTGCTGGCGCTGCTCGGCGCCTCTGTGGCGTTGAACATGTCGAAGGCCCCGTTCAACACACCGGTCGCCTCGGTGCGAATTGGTCGCATTCAGGGCAACTGGGTCGTGAACCCGACCTTCGAGCAGCTCGAGTACTCCGACCTCGACATCGTCGTTGCCGGTTCGGCCGACGCTCTGCTCATGGTCGAAGGTGGTGCGCTCGAGGTCTCGGAGTCCGAGATCCTCGACGGGCTCGCCGTCGCACACGACGCCATCAAGGAGCTGTGCGCGTTGCAGGTCGAGTTCCTGGACGGCCACAAGGTCCCGGACATGGAGTGGACCTCCGTATCGCCGGACGCCGAACTCGTCACGACGGTCTCCGACCTCGCCACGGCGAAGGTGTCCGAGGCGATGCGCATCGGTGACAAACAGGAGCGCAGCCAGGCACTGGCCGCGGTCCGTGAGGATGTCATCGGCACGCTGACCGAGCAGGACGAGCAGTACGCCGAGCATGCGAAGGACATCGGCAACATCCTTCGTGACATCGAGAAGAAGACGATGCGCCGCCGGATCCTCGACCACGGCGAACGCGCCGACGGCCGTGGCCTCGACGACATTCGTCCGATCACCTCCGAGGTCGGCGTTCTTCCGCGCACGCACGGTTCCGCGCTCTTTACGCGCGGACAGACGCAGGCGCTCGCTGTGGTCACGCTGGGTACCTCGCGTGACGAGCAGCGAATCGACTCGATCGACTCTCGTGAGGAGATCAAGAAGTCGTTCATGCTGCACTACAACTTCCCGCCGTTCTCGGTCGGTGAAGCTCGTCCGTTCCGAGGCACGTCTCGTCGTGAGATCGGTCACGGGAATCTGGCAGAGCGGGCGATTCAGCCGCTCCTGCCGGCCTACGACGACTTCCCGTACACGATCCGTATCGTTTCCGATGTCCTGGAGTCGAACGGATCGTCTTCGATGGCGTCGGTCTGTGGTTCGTCGCTCTCGCTGATGGACGCGGGTGTTCCGATCAAGTCGCCGTGTGCCGGTGTCGCGATGGGACTGATCAAGGAAGGCGACGATGTCGCAATCCTGACCGACATCCTCGGCCTGGAAGACGCGCTCGGCGACATGGACTTCAAGATCGCCGGTACGCGAGAGGGTGTGACCTCGATCCAGATGGACATCAAGATCGAAGGGCTCACCGTCGACATCATGAAAGAGGCGCTGGAGCGGGCGAACAAGGGCCGGATCCACATCCTCGACCAGATGGCTCACGCACTCGACACGCACCGGGACGAGCTCTCGGACTACGCGCCGCGTATCGTGTCGATCCAGATCAACCCGGAGAAGATTGGGGAGATCATCGGGCCGAAGGGTAAGACGATTCGTGCCATCCAGGAGGAGTCCGGTGCGCAGATCGACATCGACGACTCGGGTATCGTGAAGATCGCTGCCGTCTCCGGTGAAGCCGGGATGCGTGCTCGCGAGATGATCGAGGCCATCGTCAAGGATCCTGAGGTCGGGCGCATTTACGAGGGTCCGGTCAAGAACACCACGACCTTTGGCGCCTTCGTCGAGATCATGCCTGGAACCGAGGGGCTCTGCCACATCTCCGAGCTTCAGGAAGGCCGTACGGAGACCACCGAGGACGTCGTCAAGAAGGGTGACATCGTCCGCGTGAAGCTCCTTTCGATCGACGAGAAGGGTCGCCTGCGTTTGTCGCGGAAGGCTGCTCTCGCCGAGGAAGCTGCCGGTGACGATGCCGGTTCGGACGACTCTGAGGACGCCGCCGAGGCGTAGTCCCGGAAGAGGTCGAATTGTGCCTGGCATGACAGGACACGGAGGGCACGGGCAGGCGCCCGTGCCCTCCGCAGTTTCCGCCCCGACGACGTCCGCCACGGACGGGATGCTCGAAACGGTGCTCGATAACGGTATCCGCGTACGCAGTGAGCGCATTGCGGGTGTTCGGTCGGCCGCAGTCGGTGTGTGGATTCGGCAGGGGGCGGCTCACGAGTCCGTGGAGCACACGGGTGTGAGCCACCTCTTGGAGCACATGGTGTTCAAGGGCACCGAGCGACGCTCCGCGCTCGAGATCGCCGAATCGCTGGAGGCCCTGGGAGGGTCGCTGGACGCGTACACGAGCCGCGAGCACACGTCCTACCAGGCGAGGGTGCTCGACGAGCACCTCCCGATCGCGCTCGACGTTCTCTCGGATCTCGTACTCGCGCCGACGCTCGCGGACGAAGATTTACGACTCGAGCGTGAGGTGATCCTCGAGGAAATCGCGCAGGTCGAGGACACTCCGGACGATCTGGTTTTCGAGCTCCACTCGGAACGCTTGTGGAATGGACACCCTTACGGAATGTCCATTCTCGGTACGAAGGACTCTGTCAGTGAGATGGGCGCTGACACACTGCGGGAGTTGCATGCTGATCGGTATGTGGGGAGTAATCTCCTTGTGGCGGCGGCGGGGAGCGTTGACCACGCAGCGTTCGTCGATCGGGTAGCCGCGCACTTCGACGGCGCACCCCGTGGTACTTCTTCCCATCGGGTGCTCGATCCGGGGGCCACGACTTCGGGCTACGAGTCTGTGCCCAGAGACACTGCCCAGACGCACATCGTGTTCGGAGCAGGAGCTCCCGGGCATGCAGATCGGGATCGCTATGGTCTGGCACTCCTGTCGTCGGCGCTCGGTGGCGGTATGAGTTCCCGCCTGTTCCAGCGGGTGCGAGAAGAGTTGGGGCTTTGTTACTCGGTGTTCACCTTCCAGAGCTTCTACG